>JBKCXY010000036.1:0-2788 GCA_046315835.1 Pseudobdellovibrionaceae bacterium
AGCCCTTGCGAGAGAACTTTCCCAACAGCTTGACTGAGCTGAAGCCGAGTCAGCTTTAAGTCCTCAGTCTCAGCCTGACCGATAGAACATTCATGATAGAAATAGTTAAATTTCTTCGCCAGCTCATAAAGATAAGTGCAAAGCATGGACGGCTTATAATTCAAAGTCGAATTCAGCACGATCCCATGAAAATGCATGAGATGCTGCAGCAGAGCTCTTTCTCCGTCATGAGTGAGTAGTTTCCAGTTCACTTTGGCTTGAGAACTCACAGTCACTTTACCTTGCAAAGACTGAATCCGCGCACAGCTGTACTGAACAAAGGGTCCAGACTCCCCATCAATCTTCAGCCATTCATTCATATCAAATACGATTTTTTTGTTCGTATCCATTCGGAGCATGCCATACTTGATGGCCCCTTGAGCCACCTGAGAAGCCACTTGTGAGATTTCTTCTGAAGACCACTCGTTTTCATAGCGCGAAAGATACTGAGATTTCACATGAGTTTCCATGCGACTCACAAGTTCCATCAACGGAACAATATTCCCCTTTCGAGAACTCATGGCTCCATCTGGAAGTTCCACAAAATTGTATTGAAGATGAAAACAGTCTTTGGCTTCTTCAAAACCTAACTTTTCGAGAACCTTGAAGACTTGTTTAAAGTGAAGAGCTTGGCGCATGTCTACGACATAGATACTTTTCTTTACTTTAAAATCTTGAAATTTCCGACGAGCCAGCTCGAGATCTTTGGTGGCGTAAAGTCCTGTGCCATCGCTTTTGAGCAGGAGGCAAAAACCCAAATTGTCTTCTTCCAGATTCATTCCGATGGCGCCTTCTGAGCGCACCAGCTTTCCTTGCTCGAAAAGCTTTTTCACAAACTGCACAGACTCTGCATCAACTTCGGACTCCCAATACCATCGATCAAATTCGATCCCAGCCCATTGATAGACTGAGTTCATCAAATCCACAGACCACTGACGAGTTTCTTTCCAAAGATCAAAGTACTCCCCTCGCCCGCTTTCTAACTGCTTCAAAATTTCAGTGAGACTCTCGCGGTTCTTTTCTTCTTGGAGAGTTCCAAGCTCATCTTCAAGCTTCAAATGGGCTTTGGAATAGATTCTCCCGAGCCACTCACCTTTGCCTTTTGAAGGAAGAGGCTCTTGATTGTGAAACTTCAAATACCAGAGACATTTGGCCACGTGGGTCCCCACATCTCCAGGGAAGGTGGAGCTGATCAAATCAAATCCGCAATAACGGTGAAGTTTCACCAGAGAATCGCCCAAACATGCATTTCTCATATGTCCCACATGGATTTCTTTGTGGGTGTTCGGTTGCGAGTACTCAATCATTGTTTTGGGAGCATTCTCAACAAGCTGTGGATCTCGGAAGTGCGCCCCCGTGAGTATCGGCGACATGAGCTTTTCACCAATGAGCTCGAGGGAGAATTTAAAATTAAGGTAGGGGCCCGCCGCCTGAACGCTCGCAAAACCAGGTTGTGAAGCAAACTTTGCCTGCAACTCGGTGGCAACTTGAGGGGGCGCTTTTTTAAGGCTTTTAGAAAGAACGAAACATCCAAAAGCGAAATCAGCCATCTGGGGATTGGGAGGATCCACCAATAGATCATAGAGCTCAGAAGCAGAAATGACGTCTCCGTAAGTGGCTTGAACAGCTTTCAAAAGCTCAGCGGCAATTTGTCTTTTGAGGGGGTCATGTTGTCTTTTCATGACCCAGGATCTTAGCGAATGGCGAGGCCTTCCGTCACGAGCTTTTCAGCATTCACAAGCCCTGCTCCCGTCTGAGGATCAAGCCTTCCAACATGGCCTCCGCTCTGGAGACTTGAGGCCGTCTGCTTGATCAAGGATCTCACTTGAGCTGGAGTCAGATCAGGTCGCACGCTCAAGAGCAGAGCCACAACACCTGTCACGTGAGGCGTTGCCATCGATGTTCCATCTAAATAAGAATAGTCGGTGGCGACCGTCTTCAGCGAAGCACTCACCACCTCGCGCCGATCCATCGCTGCCTTCAATGTGGCACCCGTATTTTGCTCTACCAAGATCACCGGCACACTGACTTTACTGCCATCATCAGTGACCGAACCAGGAAAAAGCCCCGGCTCATTATTCGCGACAACCACAGCCGTTGCTCCTGCGATGATGGCGTTACGAGCCTTATCTTTAAAGCTAAGGCCTCCACCGCGGGCGATCAAAACCAATTTGCCCGCCGCTTTCTGAAGTTCTTCAGGCTTACCAATGCCACCATTGACCAACGATCCTTGCAGTGATTGTTCCGCATCGTTAGAGCCTGCCATCATTTGGCTCGGAGCTCTGAGAACTCGTCCATTCAAATTGAAAGAGACTTCCATTTCGCGTCCTGTTTTCTGAGGAACACTCGAAACCACATCCACACCAGGAGCCATCACGTCGAGCTCAGGTCCCCATTGAGAGAAGTCCGCTTTCTTCAAATTGACATCCACGGCTCCGACGGCAATCGAAGTTTCTAGAGCTGCAGGAAAACCCACTTTGGGGACTCCATCATTTCCTGTGGCCGCAACAACAACAACTCCTACTTGTTCAGCAGCTTTGAGAGCGAGAGCTTCGCCATTCGTTAAAAAATCTCCACCCAACGAAAGGTTAACAACATCAGCACCGGTCGCTATGGCCCAGTCAATTCCCTTAGCGACAGCGATGTTCGGGCATCCCGAAAGAGAACAGACTTTCCCCGCAAGCAATCGAGCTTGAGGAGCCACTCCGACGAACCCACTCGCCAGTTGTCCGCCGAGAATTGTGCCCGC
>JBKCXY010000037.1:0-4111 GCA_046315835.1 Pseudobdellovibrionaceae bacterium
TCCTCACAGATCGTGAACGGCTGTTTTTCCAGCTCTTTCCGACCCACATCTTCGACGAGTGCCAATTTTTCAATATCCAGAGAGCTTGGCTCTGTAAATACCTTCATCCTTTTTTGCATTTCTTCATACTGATACTTCTCAGATCTATATTGTCTCCACAACTGTCGCCCAGTTTCAGAAACACTGGCATCATGGCGAAACTCTCTTTCATTGGTGTAGCCAAAATCTTCAATCCGAGGATCCAGCACAAGCTCTCGTCCCTCACTAATTTTCGTACTCCAAAAATATTCAAAAGAATTCCGAAGCTCAGAGACAATGGGACCTTTGATATAAACATCCCGGTCTAAAAAATTAAATTTTGTCGACAGATCAAAGTACTCGTCAGCGATATTGCGACCACCTGTGATCGCCTGCTCACCATCGATAATGAGAAGTTTTCGATGACTGCGATGCTGTGTTTTAACGAGATCTAAGAGAAAAGCATCATTATAAAGTTTAACTTCGATCCCGTGCCGATGCATGGCTGTCACAAAAAAACGATCCACATCGACACCAAAGGGCGTGCTATCAACAAGAATCCTGACTTTCACGCCTCGTTGAGAAGCTTTGATCAGTTCTCGAGTGTAGATTCTCCCTGCTGTGTCAGTTTTGAGAATGTAATACTCCGTCTCAATCGACCGCTCAGCTCTTCGAATAAGTTCAAGACGCTGATAAAAAGAGGCTGAGCCTGAATTGAGCAGTCTCAGAACATGAGGGACCTGTGAGGACTTCACAGCACCTTGTTGGTAGGTAAAGATCTCCGATGAGCTCCCCCAACCAAGGACTGAAAACATCAAACTCAAAAGGAAACTGAATACCCTCATGGCCCCTCCTCAACTGTCAAAGCCTTAGACAAAGGAGCCCTGAAGGTCCCTCGGCCTCGCTCTCAGACTCACTTATTTTGAGCCTTTTCTTAGGTGTTCAAACAGTGCAAAAGGAGTGCTCCCTAGACGGGAATCAAACTTTGTAGAATACGATCCGGCGGAGGCTCTTTCCAGAGACTCAGGGCATAGCCACCATTGCCACTGCCTGTGAGTTTCACGGCACTGGCACCGTAGGTGGTGAGCTCTTCGAGATGAGACTTCACGGCCCCGGAGCAAAGTCCCCACTCATGAAAACAAGAGCCTGCTTGTCGAATCGCCTGTAGGAGCTGCTCAAATCCTGAAGCTTCATCCATCTTCAGTGCCGTTTCCGCAAGGGCCGTGGCTTCATTCATTCTTTGATCCAAACTTGTTGCGAGAGAATAATCTCGGTCAAAGAGGGCTTTGACTTGTTGAACGCAATCTTTGGTCACGCCCCTTTGTCCTGTGTAAGAAAGATACCAGTAAGGAGACCACTGAAGATCAACGGAGTCTCGCTCCCCACTCCGGCGAAACTTAAGACCTTGATTTGAAAGGCAGACAGCCACATCCACGCCCGAAGACTCCCCGTGAAAAAGATTTTCAAGCTTACGTGCCGTCTCGTACTCTTCGCCGGATGGCACATGACCGAGTTGCTTGAGCCACAAAGTGATCGCAACACAAAGAGCCGCCGAAGCCCCCATCCCAGCTCCCGCAGGGATATCACTGCGAAGCTGGATGAGCCCCTTCAGCTGTGAGCGCGAGAACCCGAGCTGATCACACGCTCGTTCAATCACTCCCCAAATAATCAATTGAAAGTCCTCACTATGACCACCCAGTAGCTGAATTTTGAGATCGTGGGCCTTCTCCTGGTAATCGAGTCGGAAGGATCTGGATTTCACCGGGAACACAAGCGCCGGACCGCCACGCAAAACAGCGTGTTCTCCTGACAAGATCCATTTTCCGTAAACTTCCTTATGAAATTCCAAGTCTTACTCCATCACTTGAAACTGAGAACTCAGTCTCTGCTTGAGTTCTGCCTTAAAAGATTCCTGATCACTTCGATAAAGCAAATGAATGTTCGCCCCAGCATCCATCGTCACCAGGGGGCCATCTTTCTTTTCAACCCAGAACTGTCTTAAAGCTCTCAAAGCAGAAACCGTCTTTTCTTCAAAATAACCGAAAGCCGGATCACTGGTTTCAAAAAGCGCATGCATATCTTGAAACTCAGCCCAAGTGACTTCAAAGGCACGACCCCAATCCTTTTGCCGAAAAGCTTCCATGAGCTCAGCCAGTCGTTTTTCTGCTCGGGCAGGCCTTCCCTCAAAGAGAGCTGACGTGACCACCCGTTGATGAGCTTCACTGCTCGAAACAGTTTTGACTCCCGAATTGACGACGATCACCTGATGACTCAGTTCATTCATGGGAAATTGGATGGGTCTTACGCCTGAATCTGACCAAATGACAAAGGGACCAAAGAATGACCGGCAAGAACTTCCACTCCCTGTTCTGGAAAGCTCAGCCAATTCAAGAATACTAAAATCTTTATTTTGAGTCCCCCCAGTTTCAGCCAATCTGGCCGCGGCCATCGTCAAGGCCGCAAAGCTCGAGGCTGAGCTCGCAAGCCCACAGTCCGAGGGAAAATTATTCCCTGATTGAATGAGATACTGTCCTGAAATACCAAAATGGCTTTTCAATCGGGTGAAATAATTCAAAAACCTCGCTTTCCCTTTGTCGGAAAGTTCCATGGTTTTTAAATCAGCTCTCTCAAGGGGTTTCCAAAGATCTTGTCCCTGCTCGATAGGCTCTAAAACAACGGAGGTTCTAAACTTTTCCATGGTCCATGACAGCGAAGAGTTGGTTGGACGATTCCCTTCACTCTTAATTTTACCCATGTACTTGATCAGAGCAATATTACTCGGCGCTGAAACTTCAATTGGTGCTGTCACAAATCCTCACTCCCTCAGAAATATCTTTAAGACTGTAAAATTCAATTTTTCGATTGATAAGCTCCTGTCTGACACTCAAATCTTTATCTTTTTCTACAAAAATCATAAACACATCAGCCCCTTGAGCACCACATCCTTTGGCTCCCAAGAGACCGGGGATTTTCATCCAAGCTTCCACTTCCTCTTTCACTTCGCTTTGCTGCAATCCCAACTGTGAAAGCTCGTGATAGAATTCCATCAACTGTTGAAAAAAAACATCTTTCTTTTTCCCTGAGAGTGCCTCGGCCAGAGCCTCACTTCTGCGTGCGAGCCTCTGGGCTTGATCATCAGAATATTTCTGAGCCCTCAGGTCTTCATAGGTTTTCACTTTGCGAGCCGTTTTCCACCAATAGATCAGCACATCCTCAAAAGGCCAGACCATGGGGTTCACCTTCACCTCTTGAGAAGCCAAAATCTGAATCTCACACAGGCCCCCGGTCGCTTGGGCGACAAAATCAGCACCACTCCCTTGGCCCTTTAATTGATTTCGATACTTTTTCCATTCAGCAAGAAGCTCAAAAGATTTCTTCTCAAGCTCTAGCTTCAAAAGAAGAGTCCCCAAGTACTCTGCCGTACTTCCACCAAATCCACCTGACCCTTGATGAGGATCAGACCAAATCACCTGATGCCCACAGAGATCTTGCGTTTTCGCGAGCAACTGCCCGGCTGGACTTTCGGGATGAAAAGGATTCCCCTGGCTTGTCTTGTCGAGATTGATTTCCAGACTAAATGAGGGTTTGTGAGCGATCACACAGCTTTTTCCGCCGTGAAGGACGGCGTACTCACCATAAAGAAAAGTCTTCGAAGGAATCAACGCCTGAAGGGTCAAACTTATCCCTTCTGTTGGGAAGTTCTGAGCTCTTTCAAAACCTCAATGGCATTAGACAGAGAGATCCGCTTTTTCAGGGCTAAGATCTCTTCAAGTTTTTTGACGACAAAGGGAATTTCTTTCTCTTCCGCGCCTGCCCCCAAAGTGAGATTTTTGATATGAAGCTTCATGTGCCCTTCAATAATTCCCACGGTGGTCAGCGCTTTCAGAGCACCCAAATTTTGAGTGAGCCCGACCGCCGCCAAAATGCGAGACAAATCATTCGCTGACTGAACACCCATCATCTTGAGTGACAAATTGGCCGCAGGATGAAGAGTCGTGACTCCGCCCACGGTACCCACGATCAAAGGAGCCTGCAGCGTTCCTACCAAAAACTTCCCATCCCGCTTCCAGCGGGTGATGGATCTATATTGACC
>JBKCXY010000038.1:0-4556 GCA_046315835.1 Pseudobdellovibrionaceae bacterium
TTGAACGCAGTCAACATTTCATTTGTCGCGTTTTCAAAGTATTCGGGCAAAATGGAAGGCCAGATCATGGTGTTTTTCGTCATGACTATTGCTGCGGCAGAAGCTGCCGTTGGCCTCGCTTTAGCCGTCACTATCTTTAAACGATTACGCTAAGTAAATATTCGATTCTTTGTACACTTGAAGTGTTAAGTATTATCCATCAAATTTTGATTTCAGCACTGATTCTGTATCCGCTCATTGTTTTCCTTATCAATGGATTGAGATATAAGCGCCACTCAGCCAACCTCGCTGGTGGTATTGCTACTGCAGCAGCAGCGATTTCCTTTTTGTCAGCCATATTCATTTTTATTGAATTGCTGGGAATGCCGAAGGAAAGCCGTCAAATTGCCGTGAGCTTTTTTGATTGGATGACTGTAGCCAATCTCAAAATCAACATGGGATTCCTGGTAGATCCGCTCAACGTGATCATGATCTTGATCATCACGGGTGTGGGTTCATTGATTCATTTATTCTCGATCTCGTACATGCATCACGATGAGGGAGCTGCAAAATATTTTGCTTACTTGAACTTGTTCCTGTTCAACATGCTACTGCTGGTCCTCGGCGATAACCTCTTGGTGATGTTTGTTGGTTGGGAAGGCGTGGGTCTTTGCTCTTACTTGCTCATTGGATTCTGGTTTAAAGATTCTGATAAGGCCGCTGCGGGAATGAAAGCATTTGTCACCAATCGTGTGGGTGATGCTGCCTTTTTGCTCGGAATGTTCCTGTTATTCGTTTCTTTCGGAACTTTGAACTTCCAAGAAATTAACTCGATGGTTCCCGCGGATCCGACCTTTTCATGGCTGAGCCCGTTAACTTTAGGAACTCTATTTCTGTTTATTGGTGCGGCTGGAAAATCCGCTCAAATTCCACTTTATGTCTGGCTTCCTGATGCGATGGCTGGCCCGACGCCTGTATCCGCACTCATCCACGCAGCGACAATGGTCACTGCAGGTGTCTATATGATCATCCGCTTGAATCCTCTTTTTCTCCATACTCCGAACACAATGATGGTGATCGCGATTATCGGGGGCTTAACTGCAGTTATGGCCGCAAGTATCGGTCTTACCCAGTGGGATATTAAGAAGGTTCTCGCTTACTCAACAGTTTCACAGCTGGGATACATGTTCCTGGCGGTGGGAGTTGGAGCGTTCACCGCGGGACTTTTTCACTTGATGACTCACGCATTTTTCAAAGCGCTGATGTTCTTAGGGTCAGGGTCAGTGATTCATGCTATGCACGAGGAACAAGACATTCGAAAAATGGGTGGGCTTAAGAAGTACATGCCAATCACTCATTTTACTTTTCTTATCGGCTGGCTGGCGATTATTGGAATGCCTCCATTTTCAGGATTTTTCTCGAAGGATGAGATTCTTTGGTTGTCATTCCACTCTCCGCTGGGTCATCCGGCACTCTGGGCCCTCGGAGCGATCGGCGCAGTGATGACAGCATTCTATATGACGAGATTAATGGCCCTAACCTTTTGGGGAAAGAGCCGCGTTCCCCACGATGTTCATCCCCATGAATCACCAGCGATGATGACGATTCCACTGGTCGTGCTGGCGATTCTGAGTGCTTTTGCAGGGTGGCTGGGAGTTCCGCACGTGATTGGGGCGGCCCTTGGCCACATACCAAACATTTTGGCTGAGTTTTTAAGTTTGAATATCAAACCGATACCCAATTTAGCTGAAGCGAACGTCACTACTGAAATCATCCTGATGAGCGTGTCTGTTGGATTTGCTTTGATTTCAGCGGTACTCGCTTATCATATGTATGTTCGTGACCCCCAATTGCCAGCCAAATTTGTGGCCAAGATCAAGGGTCTGCACAATGTTGTCTATAATAAATATTTTGTCGATGAAGCCTATGAAAGAAGCATCATTCAGCCGCTTGTTCAGACGAGCAAGAGTATTTGGTTCTACGTGGATGTGAACTTTATCGATAAGGCCACCTATTGGATTTCTGACATCGTCAAAGGTGGCGGATCTTTGGTTCGTTCTTTACAAAACGGTAATCTTCAAACTTATGCCATGTATGTGGCGATTGGTTTAGTGATGACATTGACATTTATTCTGGTGAGGTAGCTCCATGCTTTTATCATCTTTGGTATTTTTACCTGTATTATTCGCATTGATCATGGTGGCCTGGCCCAATAAAGCAACTTTAAGGCCATTAGCGCTTGGGTTATCTCTCATTCAGTTTGCTTTGAGTCTCACCATTTTCTGGAAATTTGATCCAGCTTCATCTGCTCTTCAGTTGGTTGAAAAGTATCCATGGATCGAAAGATTCGGAGTGAGCTACCACTTAGGAATTGACGGAATTTCAATCTGGTTAGTGATCCTGACCACCTTCTTGCTGCCAATTACCATTTTAGGATCTTGGACTGCGATCGAGGATCGAGTGAAGGGTTTTCATGCATCTTTGTTTGTTCTTCAGACAGCGATGATGGGAACTTTTCTCGCGATTGATGCCATTTTCTTTTATCTCTTCTGGGAACTTTCTCTGGTGCCGATGTATTTTATGATCGGGATCTGGGGCGGCACTCGCAGAATCTATGCAACGATCAAGTTCTTTATCTACACGATGGTTGGTTCTGTCCTGATGCTTGTTGCGATCATTTACATGATGTTCCTGACACAAGAGGCCTTTGGAACAATGTCAGCTTCTTTACTGGATTTCTATCGATTAGATATTCCATTTATCGGCGGTCAGTTTTTCAGTCTTCAGACCTTGTTGTTTTTTGCTTTTGCACTCGCTTTTGCGATCAAAGTCCCAGTTTGGCCTTTTCACACTTGGTTGCCAGATGCGCACGTTGAAGCTCCGACACCAGGATCTGTGATTCTTGCCGGCGTGATGCTGAAGATGGGGACTTATGGATTAATGAGATGGACAATACCATTGTTTCCTGAAGCCGCAGACTATTGGGCTTGGCTCTTCTTGCTGGTCGCAGTTGTGGGAATAGTTTACGGCGCCCTGGTGGCCATGGTTCAGCCCGACATTAAGAAGCTGGTTGCCTATTCATCAGTTTCCCATATGGGCTATATTATTCTCGGCTTGTTTGCCTTTAATGAGACCGGAATGACTGGTGGTTTGTATCAAATGCTGAATCACGGGATTAGCACAGGAGCCCTCTTCTTGTTGGTGGGGATGATCTACGAAAGAACACACTCGCGTGAAATTTCAAAATATGGGGGGCTTGCGGGTGTCTTGCCGTTTTTCACCATTGCATTTTTCATTGTCACCCTCTCAAGTATTGCGGTTCCTTTAACGAATGGTTTTGTCGGAGAGTTTTTGATCTTGTTAGGAACTTTCCAGGCTAATCCAGGCTTTGCTTATGTGGCAGTTTCAGGCGTTGTTTTGGGTGCTGTCTATATGCTTTGGATGTTCAAGCGAGTTTTCTTTGGCCCTCAGGGAGAATTGGTTAAAGATCAATCACATCCATTGCATGATTTGAGTCCGCGAGAGTTTGCAGTTTTGATCCCCATGGGAATCATGATCTTCTGGATGGGATTATTCCCAAATCATTTTTTCCATTGGTCCAATGCAAGCATCAAGCACCTTGTAGAAAATCGTTCCAACTACATCCTGACTGTGAAAGAGACACCCACAGAAATACAGTCTGCAGCCTTGGTTGAGGGAGAGTAAAAATGAACATTCAAATAGGATTAGCTGACGTTCTTCTCATTTCACCCATGCTCGCCCTGTTTCTTGCGAGCTTGATTCCGATCACCATCAAAGTACTGAAGGGAAATGTAGAACAAGCTCCGTTTGCAACTTTGGTCCAAGGTCTTGGCGGTATTCTTGCGGCCACGGTGCTTTTGATGATGGTGGCGGGCTCGGGATCGACGGCCTTTGCAGACGCTTTGGTTCTTGATGGTTTGACGAAGTGGATGGGCTTTGTGGCCTTAGCGGGTGCTGCGGGTGCAGTTCTATTAATGTACGATAATCCATCGACAAACGGAGATCAGTTTTCTGAGCTGATGTTTTTGACATTGTCCTCGGTGATTGGAATGTTGATCCTTGTCTCTGCTGTTGATCTCCTTGTTGTTTTCATCGGCCTTGAGACGATGTCACTGGCCCTTTACTTGATGATTGCCATGTCTCATGAGCAAAGGTTATCTAAGGAAGCTGCTCTTAAGTACTTCATCTTGGGCTCTTTTGCTTCGGCGATTTTCCTTTATGGAATCGCATTTCTGTTCGGGACAGTCGGCTCAACATACATTCCCAATATCATTGCATCTACGGGAGATTTGATCTCTTCAAGCCGTTTGTTTGTTTTTGGAATTACGTTAGTCATCATCGGCTTCTGCTTCAAAGTGTCGATAGCACCTTTTCATGCATGGACACCGGATGTTTATCAAGGAGCTCCCACGCCTCACACGGCCTACATGGCGACAGCAATCAAGGCCGTTTCATTTGCAGCTTTTTTGAGAATTATTTCTACCAAGTCGTTGGTGGGCTCAGAGAATCTGCTGGATTTTCTTCAGTGGTTAGCTGTTCTTACCATGATCGTGGGT
>JBKCXY010000039.1:0-4154 GCA_046315835.1 Pseudobdellovibrionaceae bacterium
AGATAAGAAGATGAAGGAACTCCTCGAGCGAGCACCGCTGAGCGATCAATGGTGGGACCATTGCTTTGGCGAACGCCTTCTTTGGTCAGAATGAATTCCCAAGGCCTTTTTTCTCTTTGCAGGCTGTACCGAGAGAGTGACGTGTCTCGAAGTCCTTCCATCGCATAAACTCGAATCACTTCAGTCCCCACCGGGAGCAAATGTCTTGTCAAAGCCACGGCCCGATTTTCCAGGCGAGTACACCCTGAACTTCGGGGATTGCCAAACATGTTAACCCCACAGGAAATCTCACCGCGCAGTCAACGACTTAGGTCGTGTGGGAGATTTCCAAGTGTAAAGAAAACGTGGTGATTCATTTTTGGTGAGTAAAAAATGCCTAGACCAAAGCGTAGACATCTCCGCAAATCCAGTCCTGTTGTGGCTTTGTGGGGAGATCAGGCCTCGTGATCTTGTGGGATTCCGCCGATCCTAGAAGAGATGAAAAATAATCTTTTCTGGATGATCTTAGGGCTTTTCATGTTGGCAGGGTGTGCTGACCCCATGAGTGTCCAAGATTTGTCTTCTGGAAATGATCCTTTTGAAAATCCGACGACGACGTTGCCTGGATCGCCGAGCACCACACTGCCCCCTTCTAACGGAGACTTTTTTGATCAAGTCGCGACTTCTCAAGCTCTGATCGTTCAGCCACGGATGTTCTCTCAACCTGAGCTCACGAAGAATAGAACTCTTGTAAACACTGTGACTCAAGATCGTTGTCAGCCAGAGCTTGAATCAAGAAATCGCTTTGCTGACTTCATCTCTTTCTTTGCGGCTGAGAATTTTAATTCTCAGAAAGCCCAACTTGCACCCATTGCAAGCTTTTTTGCTTTGCCGACTTCTCAAAGCCAATTTATCGAGAACTCTTTGTGGTCTCACCGCATGTGTGAAGTTTCGGTGGCGACGCTCACTCGCACGATTGGTTCACAGCGAGTTCCCTCGGCGGCGACGATCGCCAAGGCAAACCAGTGGGTGAGTGAATACAACACGCTTCGAACTCGAGTTCTGCAGAGCCAGCCGGGGGCTGTTCGCGATTTGCAAAAAAACTGGAGCAAGTTTTTCATGTGTCTTTCCTTTGTCGAATCACTCACCACGGCCGACACCAGCACTTCCGAAAATGTTGCGAGCAAGTATGCGCCCGCTGGATACCGCAAGCCCGCGGGAGTCAAATTTTACGAAGATCCAGGCCAGCCTGCCGAGAGTCGGCTCAATATTGGCCTCTTTCAATTCACACCCGATGCGGGTGGCAATGTCTTCCCCTGTATTCGCCAATGGAATAACTTTTACCCCCAGTGCCGGGTTTCCGAGGATGCCAATCAAGGTGAACTGGTGCGAATTTTGGGCTCGGATCTTCAGGCTTTCAATTCCTTTTGCGCCTCCAACAAAGTCGTTCAGTTGTTCTCGGTTCAGCTGAACACCACCAATGCCAACAACACTCACCCTGAAAATCGTCAAAGTGATGGTTCCCTGAAGCCGGCAGCTGAACGCTGTGTCAGTCTCCATTTCCGTCCCGGAAACTCCTATAATCACTTTGGGCCATTTCAGAATTCGACAGGTTCAAATTTGGATCAGCTTCTCAGTTGCGCCCTTTCGAAATAGGCCCCATGACACAGGGCAATTCCCTTGATCCTCACTCGCTCAGAACTATACTTGTCCTCAAGGAATTTTTGGATTCTTCCAAAGGTTCTGCGTAGTTAAAAGATGAAGTTAAAACCACTTTAAGACGCAAGAAAGGAGACCCAGTCAATGGAGATGGAAAAAGGGACTGATAAACAATCTCATGATTTCCACATTGCGGGCCTTCCTTATCGATTGCGCTCCTCTCATGATCAAGCCACCGTCGAAGAACTGGTGGCTTATGTGGACAGCCGGGTAAAAGAAGCCTTGGCAGCGACCAAAAGCGGATCATTTCAAAGTGCTGCGGTTCTCGCGGCACTGAATATTGCTGAAGAACTCATCCTCCTTAAAAGACGAGCTCATCGAGAACTCGATCTGCTTGAGGAGAAAGCACTTAGACTTGCGCAGGACCTCGAAGATTTGAAAGTGAATAAACAGAATTCGCAGATCTAAGCGAGGTGGCTGATGAAAGCTTCCCTTCGCGAGAAGATCAAGTTGCGGTTTCAGAGATGGACTCCGTCTTCTCAGGAAGAAAGTCGTCTTTGTAGCCATTTGGCTGAAGCACTGAAAGATTGTCGAGGCCAAGTTTGGGGAGCTTATGAAGCCCTGGCTGATGAACCTCAACTCCAATCCCTGTTTATTCTTCGACCGGAGATCAAGTGGGTTTTCCCCCGCGTGATTTCGAAAACAGAAATGGTTTTCGAAGATTCTTCCGGACTCCAATATTCCCCCTCCGAGATTCATGGTTTGCTGATCCCCGGGCTTGCCTATGATCTCTCACGAGTGCGCCTGGGCCGAGGCGGCGGATACTACGATCGCTACTTAGCTCAGTACTCAGGAAGTAAATGGGGAATCTGTTACTCGATTTGCTTAGAGCATGAACTGCCAGCAGATCCTTGGGACCAGAAAGTTCACTGTGTGTGGACGGAAAAAGGTCGAGTCAGAGTTCAGCCGAGCCTCTGAAGAGAAGCTCAAGAAGGTGTGAGGATCTATGGAAATCGTGATTTCAGTCATCATCGGACTCGTCGTTGGTGGTTTTGTCGTATTCACTGTGAAGCGTCTCAAAGATGAAGCTCAGAAAAAGTCGGCAAAGCAAGAAGCCGAGCGTATTATCAACAAAGCGAAAGCGGAAGCCGCGCGCATCGACAAAGATGCAAAATCAAAAGCCAAAGACTTTGAGGTCCGCGCTCGAAAGAATTTCGAACAAGATATTCAAAAACAAAAATCAAAATTAAAGTCGCAAGAATGTCAGCTGGAAAGAAAGCTGAAAGACCTTGAGGATGTGGGTAAATCTCGACAAGACGAAAATGAACGTTTCATCTTGCAGTTGAAATGTCGCGAAGAAAAAATCGCGATTGCTGAGCAAAGAGTTTCTGATCAAGAGAAAAAAATGAGTCAAGAGGTCGCTGGCCTGAAACAAAAGCTCGAATCAGTGGCGGGAATGAGTCAAGATGAGGCGAAGCGGGAACTTCTGCAGGCCATCGAAGAACAAGTGAAGCTTGAGAATGCCAAGAAGATTGAAGAGATTGAAAAGCAAGCAGAAGCCGAAGCGGATCGCAGGGCCAAGCGAGTCCTGGCCACAGCGATTTCACGTTTTGCAGGAGAGTACACCTCAGAGCGAACAGTCAGTGTTCTGACTTTACCCAGCGATGAAATGAAAGGGAAGATCATCGGACGTGAAGGTCGAAACATCCGTGCGCTGGAAGCAGCATGCGGAGTGGATCTCATCGTGGACGATACACCAGAGGCTGTGGTGATCTCAGGATTTGATCCTGTTCGCCGAGAGCTCGCACGAAAATCTATTGAGAAATTGATGGAAGATGGACGTGTGCATCCGGCAAGAATTGAAGAAGTGGCTGAAAAGATGCGTGCAGAGCTGAATCGCTTGATGAAAGACGAAGGCGAAAAAGTTTGTGTGGAGCTGGGGATTACGAATCTGCATCCTGAAGTCATGCGAGCTTTGGGAAGCTTGAAGTACCGTCACTCGCACACTCAGAATACTTTGAATCACTCGATGGAAGTGGCTTACCTCGCTGGAATTATGGCCTCTGAGGTCGGAGCCAATGTGAAAGTCGCCCGACGTGCAGGTCTCTTGCATGATATCGGAAAAGCAGTGGATCATACGGCTGAAGGCAGCCATGCCATCGTGGGAGCTGAGTTCTTGAAAAAATTCGGAGAGAACGATCAGATTTGCCATGCCGTGAGAGCACATCATAACGAAGAAGCTCCACAGTCCATGATTGCTCACCTGGTGCAAGCCGCAAATATTCTTTCTAACTCTCGTCCAGGAGCTCGCCGACCGGGCATGGATAATTTTATCAATCGCTTGTCTGATCTTGAGAGCATCGGAAATTCTTTTGACGGCGTCGTTCGGACTTTTGCCGTTCAAGCAGGGAGAGAAGTTCGAGTGCTTGTCGAAGCTTCCCGCGTGACGGATGATCAAACCATTATGCTGGGCAGAGATGTGGCTCGTAAGATCGAGCGTGAAATGCCCCATTTGG
>JBKCXY010000040.1:0-19401 GCA_046315835.1 Pseudobdellovibrionaceae bacterium
ACCGGGCCGCCGAAGAGTCTAAAAACGTTACCATAGTCACTGGAGAAACGTGTGATGATTCGCCCTGCAGGTGTCTGATCAAAGAAACTCATCGGCATGCGAGAAGTTCGATAGGTTGTTTCATCATAGATTTGCGAGACAGCCAAAGCGCTCAATCGACTAAAGACAACGCGGTAGATGAGGGTCATCAGGAAACCAGCCAATGACATCATTAACAGGAGATTAATGAAGTCTTGGGTTGAGTAGGTTTCAAAAAGGATGGGGAGAGGGTGACAAAGAGAGCCAGTGAGCTCTGAAGGCTTGCAAAATGAGTCGACCCAAATCCCAATCACATTGGCGTTGGCAAGAAGAAAAGCTCTTCCGAGAAGTCCCAGGAAAACACAGATGAGAATGCGGTAAAGAAAAGGACGATACCCGAAATACAGAGTCTGAAAAACTGTTTTGGCATATTTCCCTTCAAAGCGGACTTCTTGTTCTGTAAAGCGATTACTTTTCACTGCCAATTCCCGGGTGTGTGTTTTCAATCGCCTGTGGCACCTCTGCAGAATGTTGGGATTCTACAGTGGCTACAAATTCTCTAAACTGTGGATGCTGTCGATAAAGTTCTTCATAGGATCCTTGTGCAAAAAGCCGTCCATCCTGCAAAAAGATCACTCGGTCTGATTTCTTCAGCACAGAAAGACGATGAGTCACAAGCAATCGAGTTTTGCCTTTCCATTCTCCTTTGATCAGTCGATCAATCAGTTTATTTTCAGTGTCCACGTCCACTGCTGACAAACAATCATCAAGCAGAATAATAGGGGCTCGGAAGAAGTCCACTCGAGCTAAACTCACACGCTGTTTTTGTCCCCCGGAGAGATTCACTCCTCGCTCTCCAATTTCAGTGTCGAGTCCGTGCTCCACGCGTTCTTGGTGAAGATCAAATTCACAATTTCTCAATGACTGTAAGATTTGAGAATCTTTAGACTGATCCCAGTCGTACTCCATGGCAACATTTTCCCTGAGGCTTGCACTCATGATAAAGCCTTCCTGAGGGACATAGGTGAAGTATTGCCTCAGTTGATCCAAGTGCATTTCCTTGACTTCGTTTTCGCCAATTTTATAGGAATCGAAGTGGGCCCCTGTCTCACCCAGCAGTGACAGCAAAAGCAGGCTTTTCCCTGAGCCGACCTCTCCCACAATGGTCACGAACTCTCCGTAATGAATCTCGAGATCAATATTCTTAAGAAGTTTGTTATGATTGATCGTCAGACTCAGATTCTTCACCTGTAAAACTGGATCGGGGACTTCCAAGCTTTTGAGTTTTGAAAAACTTTCTGATGTAAAGCTGGAGTCTTCATTTCTGAGCTCCATGACAGCAGCAAGGCGACGGGCACTCGTGATCGAATCAAAGAGAAAAGTGAAAAACCAAGGGAGCTGACGAAAGGGCCGAGTTAAAAAGAAGGCCACAATCCACAGGAGGGCGAGGAGAGTTCCTGGACTTAACTCTTTAGAGGAAAATTGAACAAAAGCGATGATTGCCAAAAGATTAAGAAGAAAGGTGATCGAAGAGCTAATGGCGTTCATGGTCTGACCATTGGTCACCATGGCAATTCGATTTTGAGTTTCTATTTGGCGAGTTTGAAAAATGTTTTTTTCGAAAGCAGTCACCCAGCCTAAAATTCTCAAAGCTCGAATATTCTGGATCCACTCGTTCACAAGCCCAATGCGGTCAGCAGCGAGCTTTTTAAAAAGGAAAAAGTACTTCGACTGGCGAAAGGCCATGGCCAAATTCAGTAAGACTAAGAGCGCGAGAAGTGCCAAAGTTGGTCCCAGGGGAAGGTCAAACAGCGTCACCAAAGCAAGGGGTGCAAGAACAAAAGGGAAAAGAATACTCGCCCCCACGGGGAGCGACTGTTCAAGAAGAACTGTCGCCCCGGGAACATCGGTGGCATAAACTGAAACAAATTCTCCAACGGGTTTACCTTTGAGGCTGTCCGTTCTCAGCTTAAGAAGATGGTCGTAGAGATCTTGTGACAGAATTCTTTGCATGAAGATCGACTCGCGAGAGCCTAAATAGTTCGTCGTCACATTCATCGTCAGATAAAGAACAAAAAAGAAGAAGGAAATTCCCAAGGCCATGACGGGTGTGGGGTGCCCACCTGGAAAAAGAAACAAAAACAAATCTGGCATGAGAGAGTGGAGGGACTGAGGATTGTCGGTCAAAAGGTCGACGAACTCCTTTTGGAAAAATGGGGCCAGGAGTCCAAACACCGCGGCGAGAAAACTTGTGAATAAAATAAGCAGGCGAACGGGCCACCGAGTGAGTAGAATTTTATGTATAAGCTGGGAGCTGGCTGGGGCGTTCACCATGAAAAGGATTAGAGCATCGTCTCATCCAACCCGTCAAACTTCGTCGTGCTGAGTAGCTTTTTTCCACTCGGTGGGGAAGGTCTGTCGAGGAAAAGACCACAAGTCGATTCCAGGTGGGCAGAATCACGTGGGACTTCTCAGGGAGTCGGAGCACCAATTCTCCTCCCCGGTCAGGGCTCCAATCTCTGTTGAGATAAAGGACGAACGACAAGACTCTTTGTGTTGTATTTAAGCTGCGGCTGGAAGATTGATCGATGTGCTCGGCATATCCCGCACCCGGGGGGTACATCGCTAAATGACATTCAAAATCATCAAGACCTAATCTCATCCCCTCACGAAGTTCTTCTTTGAGAGCATGAATTTTCTCATGGACCTGATGGTGAGACTCCTTTTGGGGATCCATCCAGAGAATTTGATCACCACGAATGCCACTTTCTTGCTTTTGTTGGTCCGCAGCTCCGATTCGGGCGGGCCGAAACAGAGATTGTTCCTCGTGAAAGAGAGACGCGAGGTCATTTAAAAACTGTTCAGGAAAGGCCTCTTCGACGAGAACCCATTTCTCATGCGCAAGCATGTCGAGATGGGTCGAAGATAAAATGTTCTTGGGTCTCGTCATGGTCCCTTATTACACTACATCAGATGAAAAAGACACGTCGAGAATTTTTGCAAGATTTAAGTCTTCTCTCCCTGGCCAGTGTGCCTTTGGTATCAGGCTGCTCCAGTCTTGATCGACTATTTCTTGGGGATCACCGAAATGAAAAGGACAAAATTGTGATTCTCGGAGCTGGGCTCTGTGGATTGCGAATCGCGTCGATCCTGAAAAAGCAAAATGTGCCTTTTCGTGTTTACGAGGCGAGCGATCGATTTGGGGGCCGGGTTCAGTCAGTTCGTGATTTTAATCCTGCAGGAATGGTGTCTGAGCTGGGGGCTGAGTTGATTTCGGGGGCCGATGACAAAGTTCTCGGCCTTGCGAAAGAACTTCGGGTCGCGACGTCGATGGAAAGCAAAAGAAGACTGTTCTATTTTCCCGAGTTTGACCAGCTGTCGATCACGCAATGGGATCGGGAAGTTTCTGGGCTCTTGAAAGTTTTTAGTCGACTTCAGCAAGAGTGTTACGGATCCGCGTCGGTGAAGCTCCGAAAAGACAACTTTCAGCAGTTTCCAAGGGCTGCTCAGTTTGATGGATTAACAGGACTTGATCTGGTGACGAGACTTGAAACTCAGTTCTCTTCCGCTCAGAGGAGAATCATCCTCGAAGTTTGCAAGTTTTCTTGTGGTGTGAATCTTCAAGAAGTTTCGGCTCTTCATTTGATTCACCTGATCTCCGAGAATCACGTTCTCTTTCAAAAGAGAAAAGTGCTGGTGGAAGGGGGCCTGATCAATCTCGTCGAGTCTCTTCATCTGAGAGTGGCAGGAGTCATCCCCGATCGATTTGTCAGATTTCGCCAGCGCCTGACCAGAATTCAAAAGCAGTCCGATGGATTTAAGCTCTCATTTCAAACGCTCGAGGGAGAGTCTTATATCACCGCCCGATGGGTGATTTCGACTTTGCCATTTCCAGTTCTTCGATCTATTGCGGGCTGGGATTCCGCTGTTGAGGCGGCCGCAGATCGCCAGTGGGTCCTGGATTCACAAATGGGAAGCCATGGAAAAGCAACGCTGTCTTTTGCTTCTAAACCTTGGATTCGCAAATCCAACTTGGTTGACAGTTCAGTTTGGGCCGAAGACCAAGGTCCTCTGGTGACTGAGGTTTCAAGTTCTGCTCGAGGCACACGGGGAGCTCTGTCTTTTCAGTGGAGTGGAGAAGCGGGAGCTCAAGTCGGTCCTCATTCTGTTGATCAAGCTGTCGAGATTGTGAGCCGTTGGGCCCCCGGGGCAAACTATGAGAACAACTACACCCTCAGGAATTGGCGGAGAAATCCATTGGCGTTGGGATCTAAATCCTATTTCGGCCCCGGGCAAATGAGTCGAACCCCCACAGTTTCATCCAGCAAAGAGTTCTTTCTCGCCGGGGAACAGGCTGGTTCTAACGGAGTGGGAACGATGAATGCAGCCCTTGAGTCTGCAGAAGTTGCTGCTCAATGGGCGCAAACGCAGTTCTTAGCGGGGAATAAGGCGTGAGTTTTCATCCCGTTCAGTTCCGAACGTGTAAATGGTCGATCTTTGAGAAGCTTCATCGCGGTAAATATAATCCACAAGAATATTATTATTTCTTACGGCTCCGTTTTCAGGAGCTTTCACGCCTTCAGGCACAGTGCCATTCGCATTCACCCAAGTGAATTGCGGTTCTCTGTGCACCACAAAGACGATCATATTGTAAGTGATGAAACCTACGTTACTAATGTCGGTTTTTGGAAAGACCACGCCATCCGCAGAAATTGGCTTTGTGGCGGTGAAGCTCACGCTGCGGAGAACAACTTGCTTTTGAATTGGCGAACTTGAGGTAATGACCGCCGGTCTGCCATTGGCGTAGATCACAGTGGCATATTGACCACGATAATTTCCTAAGCCATTCAAATTGATTTCAGGAACAATGTTGGTTCGGCCCACGGTTTGCCCAAAAGCCACTGAAGTGAGCACTAAAAAGGTCACCACAAAACTCAGTGTAAAGACCAAAGCATTCATCCATTTTTTCATCGGACACCGCCGTTTCCGCTGACTCGGTTTTGAATGTAGTTGAGATACATCACGAGATGTCCTCGAGGATCCATACCGAGCTTTTTGACCTCGAGCCTCAGTCCTAATACTTCAGGCGGCAAAGGTAAAGTTCCAGGAAGTGCATTCTCTTTAACTTTCCAGCAACGTGAAGTATTTTCCATTTCCTCTCGAATCGCTTTCAACACCGAGCTCTTGAACAAGAGGCCAATGGGAGTCAGATACTCTTCATCGAGCTTTAGGCTCTCGAGATCAATGTCATGAAAGAGGATTTGCATTCCTTGAGGTCCCAAAGATTTCATTTTTGCTATGAGATTCAGGTTCAGCTCAAAGTTATCATTTAAGAGTGCTTTTTTAAGTCCCCGGACAGTTCCCTCAGGGACTTGAACTTTTGTGGAGATCTTAAGGAAAGTCTGATTGGCCGGAAGAAGGTGGGCATCACCTCTGACCACATAGTCAATGGCAGGAGTTTCAGACAAACGAAGAAACCTGGGTTGAGATCCTTTTCCAGCGACCACTTCACAGGTTTGAGGATTTGTCTCTTCTCCCATGTTGATGTTTTCAAAGAGCTTCCTCTCAAAACTGTGTTGGAGAACTCGGTTGATCATACCACGGTCAATCGACATGGCGATATCGTAGTCTGAAGATTTAACCGCGGTGAAGGTCGGTGCGCCCCGCGAAGCCAGTTGAGATTTCAAGGCTCTGTTTGGAGTCAGAGGATCCTCGACATAAGCTGAAAGGTCTAAGAGGAGTGACTCAGCCAACTGAATTCTGCTTGCTTTGAGCCCCCACAAGAGGGGATTCGGATTTGGTGATTCTCCGCCGGGCGGGTCCATGGTTTGAACTTCTTCGAGCGATCCGGCAAAAAACTGCTTTGCTTTTTCATTGAGAAGACGAGGAAGATCTTCTCGAGCAAATTTATCCATTTGAACTTTAAGGACTCGCAAAATTTCTGGCAGCAGTGCTGCGGCTTCTTTTTGAAGTTCCAGTTCGTTGAATTCAAAACGATGTCCATTGATCTCAAGAGCAATTTTAGGGACCACCATTTTCTTGTACTTCACAAAGAGATCAGTCTCTAACAGGTTGCTGGCGACTTGGAGGGCTTGGAACTCAAGCTCTCCTTGTGAATTGATTTTCACGTAAAAAGGAAGTCGTATCCGTAATGGTTTCTCGACGCTGCCGAGACCCACTTGAACTTGATCAGCGCCGACTTGGCCCAGAAACTGATGGTTGAGATCGAAGGCTCGCACTCGATTTGTCTGAATATTCATGTTCTTCACTTCGAGTTCGATCGCAAGTACTGCTCCGTCCGTCTTTCCTAACGAGCGCATCAGTTTTTCATCAGTGACCAAAGCAAAGCGACTGAATTGAGCTCGGTATTGAGTGTCTCCGACTTGGAGGCCAGGACGAATCTCTTTCAATGAAAATCCCACCAGCCACTTAGAAAGGAGAAGTCGGACTTTTCCCAGGAGCTCAGCTTTTTCAGGGGGTAAATTCATGTCATCGAATCCATAGGAACGATCAGATTTCCACTCGAAGGATTCAAAGTAGCCTTCATCAAGATTCACACCGAGATTATTGAGAATGCCTTGGAGGCGCGTTTCGAAATAGCTCATTCCTCGAGGAGTGATTTGAAGTCGAACGGCTCCGGGGATGTACTTTTTGTCCAAGGCCGTAGGAAGGTTCTCTTGTCCCCACAGGACTGAGGGGCTTAGGGTGCTCGCTAAGATAAGAAGACCCATGAAAGGGGATATGACTTTTCGCATAGGCGTCTCAGGTGCGAAAACAGTGCTGGAGTGAATTGCAATTAAGCCACAGCAGGAGGGGAATCCCTGTTAAAAAGATCGACAGTGGACTTATTTTGGCCTAAGACCGAGGGGTCAAGGAGCGGTTCATCGTGAAAAAGAAAAATGTGAAATCTGAAGTGTCTGAGATTCTTTCCCATGTTCGCCCGACACCGACTGTGACGAATAATCTCTCGAATGAAGAAAAAATAAAAAGGATCACAAAAAATTTCACGGAGATCATGGAAGTTCTTGGTCTTGATCTTTCGAATGACTCTCTTCAGGAGACTCCTCGGCGAATTGCAAAAATGTATGTGAACGAAGTGTTCTCGGGTTTGAGTGAAGAAAACTTTCCCAAGATGACGGTGATCGAAAACGAAATGCAATACGATCAAATGGTATTGATCCAGGACATCAAGGTTCTGAGCGTTTGTGAGCACCACTTTCAAACCATTGATGGCCTTGCCACGGTGGCTTACATCCCCAACAAAAATGTCATTGGTCTTTCAAAAATCAATCGGATTTGTCAGTTTTTCGCACGCCGACCTCAGGTGCAAGAGCGACTGACGAAACAAATTGCAGACTGTTTGCAGTATGTTTTGGAAACAGATCATGTAGCGGTTCATATGAACGCCAAACACTATTGTGTAATTGCTCGGGGAGTGCAGGACGCTCACTCAAGCACCAGCACTTCGGATTTGCGAGGCCACTTTAAGTCAAAACCAGACACTCGAGAAGAGTTCCTCAAACATTGTGTCACCCGGCTCAATCCCCGATAAGTTTTGAAAGTTTTTCGTAAAATAGATTCTCATGTTCCTGATCTTGATTGCGATGCATGCCAACGCTCAGGTCGTGAGTGTTAACAAAGAGTCTCAGCTGATCCAATCGGGTGGGGTTCATCCCGCCTGTCTCAAATTGGGACAGGCTATCCCTTCGATTCTACGGGATAAACTTTAAGCCTGTAGGAAAGTCCAGTTCTGCCGATAAGTTAAATTCAAGGGGGATCCCGATGAGTCAATACGATTTAGTTGGTCTTTTTGAATTTCTAGCCCACACTCCTGAGCAAGGTTTACGAAAAATGCTCGTGGATAATAAGCCGATGTCCGATGTGCATTTTGGCTTATTGCTCAAAGTCGTCAGAGCTGGCGGAGCGAGTGAGTTCGCTGAGCACGTCGAAAAAAATGATTTTCCCACAGTGAAGCTCGGGCCCGCTGAGCAAAAGCTCAAAGAAAAATTTTGGGGCGACTGTTTCCAGACTTTCCAGAATCGCGGATTGCTGAACCCAGCACTCCCACAAAAAATCGCCGCTTAATTCAAAATCAAAGGTCTATTTCCCGCGAGCGTTGGAGACAACCTCAAAGGTATTTGGCGAAAGTTTTTGAGAAAGCAGAAAGTCCAAGGCTTCTTGGGCTTTTTGCTTTCGTGCCGCAACCAATTTTCTCCAAGGGTCAAAAGAACCAGCGATACGAGTGGCTACTTGAGGATTCATCTGATCAAGCTCAAGAATACACTCTGCCAAGAATCGATAGGTCTCAAGGCTGCCGCCGTGAAAAGCCGCAAAGTTGTCTCCAAATCTCCAAAGTAAGGAATAAACGCGGTTCGGATTCTTTCGATTAAATTCTGGCGAAGCCCACAAAGCTTTCACTTGCTCAAAAGTGGACGGATGAGAACTGTTCGCAATGAAGGCATACCACTTGTTGAGGACCAGACTTTCGCTTTTCCAGCGGTCAAAGAAAACCTCGATGCCGCGTTTTCGATAAGCTTCACTCATATCTAGAAGAATACTGAATGCAGCACTTTCATCGGTCATCATCTGAGCTTGCTCAAACTGGCTCATCACTAAGGCTTCTGTCTGTTGCAAGTGAGCAAGATAGCTCAAGCAAATATTCTTAAGCTTGCGCTTTCCGAATTCTGAGGAAGCTGTCGAAGTCGTGTTCTTGCCATGATATTTAAGATAAATTTTGAGGAGCTCTTCTTTGCACGTTTCAGCAAGGGCTTTCTCCAAGTGAAGTCGTGCAGCTAGAAACGCAGCGCCATCCAAATTATCTCGCAACTGAAGCAAGTAGCTTTCCGAGGGCAGTGAGATGAGCGCAGCTTTCAGACCCGGGTCGAGTTGCTCATTGGCGAGAACCGTTGCATAGACTTCCAGAAGCTCTGACGGAGTTTCAAGAGCTTCTTTCTTTAACGCGCGATCAATATTCTTCTGCAGAACTTGGCTCAAGAGAACTTGGCTTGCCTCCCATCGGTTGAAGGCATCCGAGTCCTTTCTCAATTGATGGATAAGCTCGGGTTGAGATTTTTCATGATGGAGATGAATCGGAGCCGAGAACTGTCGATTCAATGACACTAAAGGTTTTGCCTCTAAGTGTTTGAAAATGAAAGTCTCTTGCTCTTGTTTCAAATGGAGCAAATAGTTTCCGTCGGAATTCTTTTGTGCACTCTCACAGCGAATGGCCACATCCTCGCCCGTATGAAGATCCACAAGACCCACCATCAAGGGAATGTGAAATGGCTTTTTTGTTAAGCCTTCCTCTTTTTCCTTTTGAGTGAGGGGGCAGCTTTGCGTGAGAGTGAGGCTGAGTTCCTGGCGAGCAGAATCGTAATGCTCTTTGGCGGTGACGGTGGGAGTTCCCGCTTGTGAATACCACAGCTTAAACTGAGACCAGTCTTGCTGATTGGCTTCCGCAATCGCTCCTGCGAAGTCTTCAATAATCACAGCTTGACCATCATGTCTTTGAAAGTACAAGTCCATGCCTTTTCGGAAGCCAGGCTTTCCCACCATGGTTTGCATCATACGAATCACTTCGGAGCCTTTTTCGTAAATGGTCGAAGTGAAAAAGTTGTCGACAGCATAACACGAAGAAGGGCGAATCGGATGGGCATTGGGACCAGCATCTTCGGCGAACTGGCTATCTCTGAGGTCGCCAACAGTGTCAATTCGGATCGTGGGGGAACCCGTCACATCCTGGGAAAATTCTTGATCTCTGAAAACAGTCAGGCCCTCTTTCAAGGACAGATGAAACCAATCTCTCAACGTGACTCTATTACCGGTCCAGTTATGAAAGTATTCGTGGGCGACCACAGACTCGATGGCAAAGTATTCATTATCAGTGGCGGTCTTTGGATCTGCGAGCACTAAGCGAGAGTTAAATATATTAAGGCCTTTGTTCTCCATAGCGCCCGCATTGAAATCATCAATGGCGACCACCATGTAGATGTCGAGGTCGTACTCTCTGCCAAAGCGCTCTTCATCCCACTTCATGGATTTTTTTAAAGACTCCATGGCATGCAGGCAGCGGTTTTGAGTGCCGTGGGCAGAATAGATTTCCAGCTGAACTTGGCGACCACTCTGGGTGGTGAATGTATCTTTCAGAACCCCGAGATCTCCTGCGAAAAGTGCGAAGAGGTAGCAAGGCTTTGCAAAAGGATCTGACCACACCACGGTTTTTCGACTATTCTCGATTTTCTCAGAGATTTTGTTTCCATTGGAGAGAATCACGGGACAAAGGGAAGCATCCGCTGTGATTTCAACAGTGTACTTGGTCATTACATCGGGACGATCTTGGAAATAGGTGATTCGGCGAAAGCCTTGAGCCTCGCACTGAGTGACAAAGCCTGAGCCCGAAGTGTAGAGACCTTCTAAGGAAGTATTCTTTTTGGGTTCTAAGACGGTCACAACTTTCAGCTTAAACTCTTTCGGAAGGTCCGTCAGTTCGATTCCCTGATCGTTCTTTCGATAATTGGGATGAAGATCATTGACCAGCAGTTCTTTGAGAACCAAAGACTCACCATCTAAAGACAAAGAATTTGAGCTTCCACTCTGAACCATCTGCGAGACCTGAGTCACAGTCGTGAACTCAGGTCCAATATCAAAACTCAGAAAGACAGAGGAAACCTGATGAGTGGGTGCGGTGTAGTCTTTAAGAAATGTTTTTTTCATTTATTTCCCGTGAGCTGTTCTGAGGGCCGTCAAGCCTTTCAGCACAGAGGCCAAACGGGCAAGGTCATGAATCTTTTCTGACTCGACGCCAAGTCCTGCGAGAGCTCTTTCATGGGAGCCGACACAGCTAGGACAGCCATTCACCACACTCACTGAAAAGGCCATCATTTCAAAACGTTCTTTCCCATTCTGGGGTTTCATCAGTGACTGCATGCGAAGTCCCGCTCGCTGAAAGTTCGGAGCTGCTTCTGGAGCTAAATACCCCCGGAATTTATAATAGGTGTTCATCATGCCCATGATGGCGGCCACTTCTTTGGCTTCCAAAATTTGCTCTTGAGTGGCGTCCAAAGTTTTCAAGTGGTGCTCTGCCAGCTCCATGGCCCCCTTGTTCTCGAGAGTGGTCGCAATGGCGAGCAAATTCAAAAAGCGATCCATCTCTGGTAATGGAGATTCCTCCATGATTTTTCTAAAATTCATCATCAGGTCTCTGAAGATCGAGGTTTGGTGGTCACCAAACTCTTGCATCAGGAAAGATTCCACTTTTTCATTGATTGACTGGCTCATTTTGCCTCCCGTGTTTCCATGGAAGGCCGAAGTGAATTCGGCCTTCTCTGCAAATTCGGAAATTACAAAGTCTTTTGACCTTTTTCCCAGTTGCAAGGACAGAGTTCATCTGTTTGCAAAGCATCCAGTGTTCTCAAAACTTCTTTCACGTTACGTCCGACGGACAAGTCATTCACCGAAACCCAGCGAACAATACCATCTGGATCGACAATGTAGGTCGCTCGGAGGGGAGCTCCGTTAGCTTTCGATGCAATGCCCAACTCATTGGTGAGTGTCTTGTTGTAGTCAGCGATCATTGGGAATTTGAGGTCCTTCAGATCTTCGTGGTTTTGTCTCCAGGCCAAGTGAACAAATTCAGAATCTGCGCTCAAACCAAAAAGTTTCGTTTCCCGATTCATGAATTCTTTGGAATTCTTGTTGAATTCCGCAATTTCTGTTGGGCAGACAAAAGTAAAATCTAAAGGCCAAAAGAACATCACGGCCCATGAGCCTTGGAAGTCCTTACTTGAAATGTCTGCAAATTCTTTTCCTTGCTCGCGAGAGACGCAAGCTTTCAAGTTGAATTCAGGGAATTTTTCGCCAATCCCGAGCATTCTTTGGGGTGTTGTCATTTTTTATCTCCTTTGTTGAGTGTCATGAATTTCTTAGGCCCCCTGTTCTAAAATATTTGAGATTTTCACTCAACGGGATTCTGTGGATGACTCGAACGCCCACAGTTCCCTCTTAAAAAGTGGAGGGATTTTCGTCATTAGAGTTGAATGACGCCGCTTTTTCAGACATGTTATTTGTCACATGGGACTTGAGCTGATTCAACAGAACCTAATTTCTCCGCCAATTTTGGCCTTTCTCTTGGGGCTTGTGGCCTGTCTTCTTCGCAGTGATTTACGCCTCCCAGAAACTGTGTTTCAAGCACTGAGCCTGTATTTGCTATTTGCAATTGGGCTCAAAGGTGGAGCGAGTTTATCAGAATTTCAGATCACCCAAGTGGCCGGCTCTCTGGGGGCAGCGATTTTACTGGGATTGATCACACCGCTTGTGGCTTTCTCGGTGTTTCGCTTTTTAAATTCTTTTGAACGTACAGATGCGGCGGCTCTTGCGGCACACTTTGGTTCTGTTTCCGCGGTCACTTTTATGGCTTCCGTGGCTTTCCTGGATCTTTTGCATTTGAAGTATGAATCTTATCTGCCAGCTCTTGTGGCTTTGATGGAAATTCCCGGAATTATCGTTGCGATCATGATTGTAAAAATTGGTTCTGAACAAAAACTCAAATGGACTAGAGCACTGCGCGAAGTGGTGGTGGGAAAGAGTGTTTTGTTATTGCTGGGTGGATTTCTTATTGGGCTTGCCTGTGGAGAGGCGGGGATGAAACCACTGGCAGCTTTTTTTGTGGAACCTTTCCGTGGGGTGCTCACTTTGTTTTTGCTTGAGATGGGAGTTCTTGCCGCTATTCGATTTCGCGATCTTTCAAAGGCCGGAATGGGCCTGGTCGTGAGTTCCTTAGGCCTCGCACTCTTGCATGGCGCTCTCGGGGCGCTGTTGGGAACTTGGGTGGGCATGAGTGTAGGTGGAGCCACCGTTTTGGCCACCATGGCGGCCAGTGCTTCCTACATCGCAGCTCCTGCGGCCGTGAAATCAGCTCTACCCGAGGCCAATCCCACTTATTACCTGACAGCCTCACTAGGAATAGTATTTCCGTTTAACTTGGTGCTAGGGATTCCCTTGTTTTACCATATCTCTCTTTGGCTTCATTCTTAAAAACGGATCCAATGAGCTTTAAATTCAGTAGAACGCCGTCCTCTAGCTACTTAACTTTATAGAGAAAAAAGGGAATTCTGACGGAATTTCTGTTTCTTGTTTTGCAAGAAACAGAAATCACCAACGAACATGCAGATTTCATAAGGAAATGTTGGCTCCATTGAGGCGGTCGCAGAGACCAGGAAGGAACATTTCGGCCAGCTGTCAGCGAACAAGCCAGCGCAGGAACTTTAGAGCCAATTTTGCTTTCCATCCCGAGTAAGGGGGATAGATCAGGCTTCCAATGCTGAAAAAGCCTTGGTGGAGAACCGAGCGCTCATGGGAGAAAGTTCGAAATCCGTAGTGACCGTGATAGGAGCCCTGGCCGCTATAGCCAACTCCTCCGAACGGAAGATGAGGATTTCCTAAGTGAATGATCAGATGATTGATCACGGCTCCGCCAGAACTTGTTTGACATAATATTTGGTTTTGAATTTTTTCGCTTTTGGAAAAGATATACAGAGCTAAGGGCTTCGGGCGACTTTGGATGATTTGAAGAGCTTCCTCGAGATCTTTAAATTTTAAGATCGGAAGGATAGGTCCAAAAATCTCATTCTCCATGATGGGATGATGATTACTAACATCGCCTAATAATGTTGGACTGAGGAACTTTTCTGATTTCATCGCGAACCGAGCCAGCAATGATTTTGCTCCGGCAGCGACCGTACGATCTACAAGATCTTGGAGGCGCACCCAAGAAGTGTCTTCGATGACTCGAGCAAAATCTGGAGAAGTCAGTGCTTGTTCACCAGCACCATAAATTTGGTGAACTCGGTCAGAAAGCTTTTCACAAAATTTCTCATAAATGCTCTCATGAACCAAAGCATAGTCCGCACAGACACAGGTCTGCCCAGCGTTCAGGAATTTGCCCCATGTGATTCTTTCCACGGCCTGATTCAGATCCCCATCTGCCATCACAAGAGCAGGGGACTTGCCCCCGAGTTCTAGCGTCACTGTGGATAAATTTTCCGCGGCCGCGGCCATGACTTTCTTGCCGATGCGAGTGCTTCCTGTGAAAAAGATGTGATCAAAAGGCAGCTTTAAAAGCTCTTCAGCGGCCTCAAGGGTGTTGGGCGCTATGAAGACATCTTCTTTGGAAAAAGTCTCTTCGATGATTTTCATCATGACTTTGTTGGTTTCAGGCACTTTTTCACTGGAGCGCAACATCACCGTGTTGCCAGCTGCCAGGGCGCTGATCAAAGGAATGAAAAGCAGTTGAAAGGGGTAATTCCACGGAGCCATCACCAAAACATGCCCTCGCGCTTCAAAATGAATCTCGGATCTGGTCCCAAGGAGCGCGAGCGGTGTGGCCACAGCTTGTGGCTCCATCCAGTGTTTCAGGTTCTTGATCACCAAATGGATTTCTTCCAACGTGGGATAAATTTCGGTGAGCTCCACCTCGTAAGCCGGTTTTTTGAAATCCATATGCATGGCTTTCTTAAGATCCGGCTCGTATTTGAGAATACTATTTTTGAGTTTGCGAATTTTCTGAATTCGCTCCTCAGCTGAAGACTGTGAATTACTCCAGCGACGCTTTTTTTGGAGTTCAAAAACTTCAGCGATGGTCATTTTAAAACTTCTGCTCCACTTGGTGGATCACTTTTCCATCGAGATCTCTCAAAGATAAAGTCATCGTCTTTTTTTCCCAATTGATCTCTGCAAGACCAAAGTTCACAGGGTCATACTTGGGGCCGACGCGCCAGCGATTGGGTTCTTCGGGTAAGCTGCCGGGCCGATTGATGGCTGAAGCTGTCATTTCTGTGAGGATGCGGCCATTTTTTTGTTTGATTTGTGAGAACTCTGCAAAATGACGATCACCGCTCACGATCACGAGGTTTCTGATCTTCAGTTTTTCTAGAAGAGCCAATAAACGCTTTCTCTCCTGAGGAAAGTTCTCCCATTTTTCAAATCCATGCTCTTGCGGCAAAGCTTGAATGCTCGAGACCAAAAAGCGCACTTGAGCCGGCTTCTTCAGTTCAGCTTCGAGCCATTTCCATTGCTGTTCTCCGAGAACAGTCTTGGCTTTGTCTTGAGAGGGCTCATAAATATGAAACTTATGCTTTTGTTCTTTCGGCTTTTCGAGATCGGACCGATTCCATCTTGTATCTAACATGATGAACTGAACGACTTTGCCTTTGGGGCCAAAATTCATGCTGTGATAAACGCCCTCGCGATCCTGAGGAATCAGGCCTTGAGAGTAGGGGAAGAACTTCAGAAACTCGGCCCGTGCTTCCTGTTTCTCGGGATTGGTGACACCACCGTCATTCTGTCCAAAGTCATGATCATCCAAAGTGGCAATCATAGGAACGAGGGCTCTGAACTGATTGAACTCAGGATGCTGCTCCTGCTTTTTGTAAGCTGCCGAAATGGGCTTATCCTCAGGTCGTGAAGCATAGACATTATCCCCCATCGCCACATAAAGCTGAGGCTGGGTCTCAATGACTTTCTTCAAAATCGGGAGCTCTGCTTTTTGTGTGGAACAAGAGCCTAAGGCCACCCGAGTGAGGATCGCCTCTGTCTGAACAGGCGCAATCACCACCGGAAGTTCAGTCTTGGCGCGGGCGTCTTGAGGTTTGCTCGAGCTTTGGCAGGCCACAAGCGAAAGTGCCAAAGCGCCTGGCAGAATCAGTTGGGAAATTTTTCGACTCCAAAAGAGCTTTGTTCTCTTCATGTTAGTTTCTTTCCGTTAGTGGTTTCACGGATCTTTGTGGAGCGCCAATGTACTCGCTGAGTGGGCGAATAATACGGTTATTCGCTGCTTGCTCCATAATATGAGCACTCCAACCAGTGGTTCGTGCCATCACAAAAATAGGAGTGAAGAAATCAATTTCAAAACCCATCATGTAGTAAGCAGGACCTGCGGGGAAATCGAGATTGGGATAAATCTTCTTTTTCTCAGCCATGACTTTTTCAAGGGACTCATAAATTTGCATCCACTTTTGTTGACCTGTCAGATCGGCCATTTTCTGAGCGTATTTTTTCATAGTCGGGACTCGAGAATCTCCCTTTTTGTAAACGCGGTGACCAAAGCCCATGACTTTCTTTTTGGCAGTCAAAGCATCGAGCATCCACTTTTCAGCAATCGCAGGATCATTGATCTCTTTCATCATGTGCATGACCATCTCGTTGGCTCCACCATGAAGAGGGCCTTTCAACGCCCCTATGCCAGCCACAGTGGCTGAGTAAATATCGCTTTCTGTGGAAGTCACAACCCTTGAAGTGAACGTCGAAGCGTTGAACGAGTGCTCTGCGTACAGAGTCAAAGACACGTCAAAAGCTTTCACGATTTCAGCTTGGGGAACTTTACCAAAACACATGTGGAAAAAGTTTTCAGCAATCGAGAGATCTTTGTTGGGAGGAATAAAATCAAGACCTTTTTTAAAGCGGAAATCGGCAGCCACCATAGTGGGGATTTTTGCAAGCAAGCGAATGGCTTTATCCATATTGGTCGCAGGCTTGGCGTCCCAGATTCTCTCGTCCTCGGTGCCCAGGAAGGACACACCCGTGCGGATCGAATCCATGGGATGACATTTTTTGGGAAGCAAACGAATGACTTCTAAATTGGATTTAGAAATATCTCGGTAAGATCTTTCCAGTTTTTCGAATTCAGCCAGCTGTGCTTTGTTCGGAAGCTCTCCGTGGTACATCAAGTAAGCCACTTCTTCGAATTTGCAATTCTCCGCCAGCTCCTGAACGGGGTAGCCCCGGTAGATCAAAGAGTTGGTGTCAGGATTTACTTTGGAGACCGATGAAGTATCGATCACGGCACCTTCGAGGCCTTTTTTGGTATTTACTTTTTCGGGTTCCGGCACGTAATCGGGGTTGATGTATTCAGACATGATTCACTTCCTTTGATTAAAGTTTAAAATTAAAAATATTTTGATCGAGGTCGTTGTAGCGCTCGTAATCTGTTAGCTCATAGAGCTCTTTACGGTGCTGCATTTTATCCAAGAGACTTTCCTGAGTGCCTTGAGCTTTAATGACCTTGAGTCCTTCTTCCACGGCTTTCATGGCAAGACGAAGGGTGGTGACGGGATAGATCACCAGATTAAATCCCACACTTTCCAGTTCTTGAGTCGTCAGCAGTCGCGACTTTCCGAACTCAGTCATGTTGGCTAGGAGTGGAACAGAAACTGCTTTGCGGAAAGTTTCAAATTCCTTCAAGTCTGCTAAAGCTTCGGGGAAAATCATTTCAGCACCCGCATCGATGTAGGCTTTGGCGCGGTCGATGGCTTTCTCGAGGCCTTCGGAGGCTCGGGCATCCGTTCGGGCAATGATCAAGAAATTGGGATCCATTTTTTTAGCGTCAGCGGCCGCTTTGACTTTCATCACCATCTCGTCGCGACTGACGAGAGCTTTGCCATCCAGGTGACCGCAGCGCTTCGGATTTTCTTGGTCTTCCAAGTGGCAACCCGCAAGGCCCAGTTCAATCATCTCGGACACAGTCCGAGCCATATTCATCGGAACACCAAAACCCGTGTCTGCATCGATGATTGACGGCAGGGCGGTAGCCCTTGCGATCTGTCGTCCGCGGGCTGTGACTTCACTCATCGTGGTCAGCCCTATGTCGGGATAGCCTAAGTCATTGGAAAGAACGGAGCCTGAAATATAGACTCCGTCAAATCCGAGTTTTTCAATCTGCATAGCGACCAGGGGCGACCAGGCCCCAGGAAATCTCAGGAGCTTTCCTGACTTCAATTTCTCGCGAAAAGCTTTTCGTTTTTCAAAAGGACTGGTCGTCTGAAACAGCATTAGAAAATTCCTTTGGTATCACGCTTATTGTTAATCAATTTCTCAAGGGGAATTTGAACGTTCAGCTCTTGCACTTGGGCGGCTGTCAGTGTTGGCAGAGCTTGCACAAGTGTCAGGAAGCGATCTCTCTCAGCACGAGTGATGATCGGCTCAGTCAGGATATCAAACTTACGGATATAGTCCGCGCGCTTGAAAGGTTTTGCACCTGCCGGGTGAGCATTGGCGACACCCAATTCATCCACGAGTTTGCTTCCGTCTTTGAAAGTGATTTCCACGCGGCCACCGAAGCGTTTTTTATCGGGATCTGGGTTGTGGTACATTTCTGTCCACTTGGGATCTTCCACCGTGGAAATTTTGTGCCACAAGCGAACAGTGTCCGCTCGTTGAGCGCGCTCGGGAGCGTAAGAGTCCACATGGTGCCAGCGTCCATCTTGAAGAGCCACGGCAAAGATGTACATGATCGAGTGATCCAAAGTTTCGCGAGAGGCTTGAGGATCCATTTTTTGTGGATCGCCAGAGCCTGTTCCGATCACATAGTGAGTGTGATGAGACGTGTGGATCACCACTTTGTCGATGGCTTCGAAATCTTTGACCTTCTCTTTCATGCGTGCGGCGAGATCGATCAGTGCTTGAGATTGATACTCTGCCGAGTGCTCTTTAGTGTAAGTTTCAAGAATGGCGCGTTTCTCTTCGCCTTTCTCAGGAAGCGGAACGATGTACTTGCCGTCTTTTCCATCCAGCATGTAAGCGATGACTGAATCTTCCCCTTCGTAAATGGGAGAAGGCGCGCCTTCTCCGCGCATGCAACGATCCACCGCTTCGATGGCCAATTTGCCAGCGTGAGCCGGAGCATAAGCTTTCCATGAAGAGATTTCGCCTTTACGGGACTGGCGAGTGTTGAAAGCGACGTGAACGGCTTGCTGGACGGATTGATAGATGGTTTCTGTCGAAAGCCCGAGCAAAGTTCCGATCCCAGCCGCACTAGCAGGGGCCAAATGCGCGATATGATCTGTTTTATGTTTGTGAAGGCAAATACCTTTCACCAAATTCACGTGAATCTCATAACCAGTGACAAGACCTTTCAAAAGCTCTGCGCCGCCTTTGCCGAGCTGCTGAGCCACGGCTAAGATCGGTGGACTGTTGTCGCCAGGGTGCGAGTAATCAGCGGCGAGGAAAGTGTCGTGGTAATCGAGCTCGCGCACGGCTGTGCCGTTGGCCCAAGCCGCCCACTCCGCTGAGAATTTTTGATTGTTGGGCATTCCAAAAACAGCGGCGCCACCTTCGCGAGGGTGAGCGATCGCCATGGATCTGGCGGAAGCAACAGGTCTGCGATTAGCGGCTGCAATCGCGACAGAGGCATTATCGATCATTCGGTTGATGACCATATCGAGAACTTCGTCAGAGATTTTAGTGTTGTCAGAAGCGACACTCGCAATTTTCCAAGCGAGCTGTTCTTCACGGGGACATTTTTCTTTGGAGGGATACACGCGAACGGTATGTTTTTGCATAGTGGTTCCTTCTGTATTTTGAGTCGTGGATTGATAAGCCTTCAGACTTTAT
>JBKCXY010000041.1:0-8907 GCA_046315835.1 Pseudobdellovibrionaceae bacterium
GCTTCGCTCACTTCACTGATGATTTGTTCATGCGTGAGGACGACCCCTTTGGGGCGACCTGTGGTTCCAGAAGTGTAAATCAAAGTGGCCATATCTGAGAGTTGAGTCGCCAAAGAAAGCTGCAAAAACTTGGGAGCCTGCTCGTCTCTTTCTTGCTTCCCCAGAAGAGTGAGATCTGCATAAGACAACAAATTTTCAACGGCACTTTCTTTAGGGCTCTCAAAACAGATCACTCTTTCTAAGTCAGGACAGTTCTTCTGCACCGTCGAAAGAGTTTTAAGAAGATTTTTATCCTCGATCAGTAAAAAGCGAGCTTTTGAGTTATTTAAAATATACTCCAAATCGTCGGCAGTGACGGTTTGATAGATGGGAACTGTCACTGCGCCACTACCGAGAATGGCATAGTCAGCAACACACCATTCATAGCGAGTGTTGGACATAATGGCGACTCGGTCGTGAGGCTTTAAACCCAATGACAGAAGCCCACTCGCTAAAGTTTCAATATCTGAAAAGTACTGGCCCCAAGAAATGCTTGTCCAATCGTCTTTCATTTTTCTAAGAAGAGCTGCTTTCGACGAAGATCTCTCTTTTGATTTGAGGACATGATGGCAAATAGTGGTGGGTTTCACGAGGACTATCTTTCTCGGTTTTGAGCAGCTCTTTTTAAAATGAGAGTGATCTCTTTGTGTTGATCTGGGCCGACAATCACTTGTTGGCTGGCGGATGTATTTGCAAAATCATTGCTCGCTCGAATCACGATGGGCTTATTCGCACGCACCGCAAAGCGAGAAATGGGCAGAGGTTCTTCAAAGGGAAGATCATTGAGCCAAATCTTTGGTTGAGATCCACCGTTGACAACCCGGATGGTGACATATCCCATTGGCTCACGGCGGATCAATGTCGCTCTGAAGGTGTAGGCAGGCTGAGTGGCTGAGTCTAATCTTTCGTAAAGATCAAAGCCGTCTTTCATGAGACGTATTTTGAATTCTTTGTTGGCGGGCACTCTGATCTTCGCTGGTGTTTGCTGATTCGTATCTTGATCATTCAAAAAGATGCGAGCACCACTGGGCTGACTGATGACATGGACCGAATACAGCGCACTCGAAGAGGCTTCGAAGGTTCCAGCGACAGGGGTCGGTTGGGCTGCCACCTGAGGATTCGGCGCAGGAACTCGATTTCCCACCACGGGACTCTCCACCACTTGTGTTGAAGGAGTGGGATTCAAATACTGAGAGAGATAAGGAATGTGGCCACCCATGTGGTTTGTGTACAGGTAAGCGGCTGCGAAAAGGACCAGAAAGCCCAGTGCGGCTGAAGTAAAATCAAAGCTCTGTGATTTTGTCGCGAGATGTGGCGCAATCCGAGGCTGCGTTCTTTGAGGATAAAGGCCTGACTGAGTGCTCGGATTGCCAGCACCGAAGTTCACTTTTTGCGGTTCAGGCTTTTCAAGTTTGAGATCTTTGAGATTCACTTGGCCAGAAGATTGAGTGTTGAGATCAAGGGCAATTGAATCCCCATCATAATCCGTCGAAGTCTCGGTCCCTGTGCTGGTTGTTGTTCCCGTCGTGGTGACAACGGTTCGATCCTCTGTCGGCTGAGAGGGACTTTTGAGAGCAGCAAATTCTTTCAGTTTGTTGGTGAGTTCCAAAAACATTTGCGAGTAGGAGCTTTTAATAAAGTGACTGAAATCTTGCTGAGAGAATTCAGGAAACTTAGTGTTCAGATATTTATTGAGATCTTTGTGAAAAGCGGCAGCAGTCTGATATCTCAAAGATTTGTCTTTGGCGAGAGACTTATTGACGATGCGCTCAAGTTCCTCATCGACTTTGGGATTCAATTTGCGCAAAGAGGGAATTTGGCACTCACGGATTTTTTTGAGAGTTCCAGCCTCGCTGCTTGCTGTGAACAGGCGATCTCCCGCTAAAAGTTCCCAAATCACAATTCCTAGCGAAAAAATATCTGTTCGCGGATCAACTTCTTGGCCTTCTGCTTGCTCGGGGCTCATGTAGCCAAACTTACCTTTGATGGTCCCAGCTCGAGTCTGTTCCATTTGGCTTTCCGCTTTGGCAATTCCGAAATCGACAATTTTTACTTCGCCGTCAAAACTCAACATAATATTTTGAGGGGACATATCTCGGTGAGTGATATTGAGAGGTTTTCCCGTCGAGTTATCTAAGCAGCGATGAGCGGCATCGAGCCCCGCAGCGACTTCTTTGGCGATAAAAAGAATTTGATCCACAGTGAAGGACTTAGAGATTTTTTTGAGGTGATTCAAAACTTGGCGCAAGTTTTGGCCCTTCACAAAATCCATGACAAGGAAGAGCTGACCCTTTTCCATCCCGAACTCAAAAATAGAAACAATATTCGAGTGGCTCAAGTTCATGGCGATTTTTGCTTCTTCACGGAACATGTCTGTGAAGTCTTGGTTCGATGAGTATTGGGGGAGGATTCGTTTAATGGCGAGAAATTTTCCAATTTCTGATTGGGGCTTTGCGAGGAAAACCTCAGCCATGCCGCCCGCAGCCACTCGTTCTAAAAGAAGATATTTTCCAAATGCTTCCATTCGTCTCTACCTATCGGTACAATTCAGAGAAGATGAAGAGTTTTGAGTGATTACGAGAGCGAGGTCTGACGTTGGTCCAGCAAAATTCGGAGAAATTAATTTGGGTGGGCCTGACCGGAGGTCTAGGCACCGGGAAATCCACAGTGGCGGAGCTTCTAAAATCGAAAGGGTATTCCGTAGCTGATGCAGACCAGCTGGCGAAAGAGGCCGTTGCCCCAGGCTCGAGTGGCTTAAACAGCTTGGTTCAAAAGTATGGCCAGAAAATTCTCAATTCGAATCAGGAATTGGATCGGAAGGTTCTGGCTGCGATCATCTTTAGTCAGCCCCAAGAAAAAGATTTTGTGGAATCCGTGATCCATCCCTTTGTCCAGCAAAGGGTGCAGCAGTACCGCGAGCAGTGGCAAGCGGAGGGGCAGCCAGTGGCTTTTTATGATGTGCCCCTGTTGTTTGAGAAAAATTTGAAGTCTCAGTTTGACCTGGTGGTGGTCGTGGCGGCACCTCAAGAGCTCCAAATTCCGAGGCTCAAGCAGCGAACGGGCTGGAGTGAATCCGAAATCAAAATGAGGCTCGAGTCTCAGTGGCCGCTCAATTTGAAAATTCAAGGGGCCGATTTTGTTTTGCACAATGAGGGGAGCAAAGAGGAGTTGTCTCAGAAAATAGATGAGTTACTTCCAAAGCTCAGGAACTGGAAAACCAAAGCTTAAGCCCGCAAAGAAACCCACAGGGCTGATCGCAAGCGTTGCTTCCGTGCTGAATTTACGATTTTTTCGAAACAGATTATCGATCCCGACCGAGGTACTGAGGGCATAGCGTTTGTAATTGATAAAATTCCCGAGGCCTTCCGACGGCTCCATATTGAGAATCACACCGATTTTGTAATAGGGCTCCACATAATTCAACCAATCCGTCAGAACTTTATAACCCCCATGAGCCTGCATCACACCGTCATGAACGTAGGTGAGGCCGTAATCTTGTGCTGTTTCGTCCCGGTTATAGTTTGTTTGCGTGAAACCAAAGGTGGCCGCATTGGTCGTCTTCTTATCGGTCCGCAGTTTTCCTAGGACATAGCCTGCGTTCAGTGAGAATCTTCGCCACACTTCAGGAGCGCTTTGTCCCTGTGAGGTGCTGAGTTCGGGCGCGGGACTGACTTGCAAGCTATCAAGATCAATGGATTGCTGATAGGAAGGGCTTGGCCTGAGGCTTTCGCCCGCTTGTGAGGTGGCAGGAGCATCGGGCTTTACTTCACCTTTAGGAGCAGAGTGAGCTTGAAAACTCACCAAGACTAAAGTCAAAAAAAGAACAGAATGATTAAGACGCATCAGAGAAAGTATATCTCAAATCATCATTTTAAGAATAAAATTTTGAAATATGTTTAAAAATCTCGCCACTTCAGTCTTAACTCTTTCTGCGCTCTCCCTCAGTCTTTTTTCGGAGTCTGCGAGAGCGCAAGCCTCCGATGGTGTCCACACGCGAATCCATCACAGTTATCAGTCGGTGCGTGCCATGGGAATGGGAAACGCTTTCACAGCGGTCACAGATGACTATGCTGCATTGTTTTACAATCCGGCAGCTCTTGCTCGAAGAGATTCAGGACAGATCAATCTTTCCTTAGGGGTGGGAATCTCTTCTTCATTTGGAGATTTTTTTAAAGATGCACAAGATGCGGATGATCTTGCAAATACAAAAACGACTGATGCTGAGAAGTTTACGGTTTATTCTGATTTTCTTCAGAGGTATTACGGCAAAACTTTTATGACTCGGTTCTCTTTGTTTGAGGGGATTTGGGTTCGGCCCAACTGGGGTTTTGGAATTTTGCCTTTGGATATGACGATCGAATACAAAATCCATAACCAAGTGTCTCCGGCGCTGAATATGCGGGTGTTTGCGGATACGACGATTGCTTATGGTTATGGCGATCAACTGAGGGGTGTGCTCCCAGGAAATCTCAGCTGGGGAGTGACGGGGAAGTTTATCAATCGAGGTTATATCAATCGGCAGTTCTCGGCCTTTGATTTGGCTGTGAATTCAGATTTCGTTCGCGATGAAGATTTTCGAGATGGTTACACGGTCGATGCAGATCTTGGGATTTTGTATACTCCGCGACTACCCACGGATGGAATTTGGTATTTTTGGACATTGGCAAAACCGACGTTTGCCCTTGTGGTTCGAAACGCACTGGAGACGGGGTTTTCGCAATCTTTCAATCTCATCAATGACACGAAAGTGGAAGCTCCCGAAAAAAATTATCGGGTGATTGATGTGGGATCCAAATTTGAATTCCCGAGCTTTTGGCTTTTCGGCGGACGAGCCGCGGTTGATTTTAAAGATATTCTTCATCCCAATTATAGCTTTGAGCGTGGCTTGCACGCGGGTGTTGAATTTGATTGGACAGTGGCCTCGTGGTGGCGCGGTCATTACCGAATTGGTGTGAATCAAGGCTATCCCACAGCTGGGATTTCTGCGCTCTTATTTGTGTTTAACCTCGATCTCGCCACCTACGGCGAAGACGTCGGCACTTTCAACAATCCCAAACACAATCGCATGTACATGCTGAAAACCTCCCTCGATTTCTAGAGAAGATTGATCCTATGGTGGGGTATCTGGGGTATCGGTCACGCAGCCCCATCTCCGCCTGCTCATCTTGCTTCCGCAGAGATTTTCTCAAGGGGTATCGGTCACATCAGTTTCAAAATCCTGTACAGTCCCCGGGAGGGGTTGGTCCCATGCAGAGAAGGAGTTTATCACCGATCGCAGTCGGATCGCCTCCTCCAGCAGCTATTACAGTGTTCATTTGCTCACATAAGTCGCCACCGCTCTCGGCACCCCCGGTGCAGTTCTGCTGGTATGCAAGCTGTACTGCTGTACCAATCAGCTCTTTATCATCATCGCTGCAAGAGCCTCCTACACATGTTCCTATTCGAGTTACCACATCGCCGGCACTTTGTCCGCCAGAGATCACAGTTGCAGTGAGTGTCAGTGTGGATAGCATTGATAAACCAGGTGAATTAGAGGCTGAACAGTGTGTAGCTGCACTATTTGCATCGCTCTTGTTTTCAGCTGGTGAAGTAGATTTCTGGAATACTATTTCTTCAATTCCTGCTAGGAGATTATCTCCTGCATCTCCTGTAGAGTCCAATTTAGAAAAGAGAGCACTCAGCACTTCTGCTGCCGTCTTCTCTTGCTTCACGTAAACAGCAACGCATCGGATGAGCTCTGCACCTTTGCCGCTGACACCGGAGACTTTGTCCACGCAGTCTGAAACATTCGCGGGAGTCGCGGTGTCCAAGCAGGCTTGAGCGTCAGCAATTTTGTCCGCGTCGGTTTCTTTTCCGCATCCAGAGATTAAGAGTGAACTCAGGGCAATCAGAGCGATGGCATTTTTCATAGGTTCTCCGTTAAAGCTTTATTTTAACTGCCTTTTCGCTCGGCCGGCTAGTGAAACTGTGGTGAGGGCTGCGAGACGCAAAGGCCATAGTCTAATTTTTTATGACCAAGGTCTGGTCTGTCTCAAGTCGAGATCGAGCCCGCCGATAAGAAAATTATGGTGAAATGGATTTCAACCACAATTCTGTTGCTCACGTTTTCTGCGCAAGCTCAAGAGGTGCGCGAATTTTATAATGGGATTCGAGCGATGGGCATGGGTGGAGCAGCCATTGCTGTTGTGAATGATGAAACAGCTTTGTTGTACAATCCTGCAGCACTAGGAAAGCTTCGTGATTCTTACGGGACCATTTTTGATCCCGAGGCCATTGGAAGCGAAGCCAATGCCAATATTTTGCAGAACAAACTTTTTGGAAATCCGTTCAGTTTGAAAGATGTGAAAGATGCGACAGACATCACGCGTGAGAAGCCTTACCTCACGAAGGCCCAAATATTTCCCTCTTATGTTTTGAGAAATTTTGGAATTGGAATCTATGCCAAATATGAGCTCGCGGCCGAAATGAATGCGGGCGGGACTGCAATGCAGACCTTTTATGAAGAAGATATTGCCGCGGTCCTCGGCTACAACTTGAGGCTTTTTGATGGACGAGTCAAAATCGGAGCTAGTGCTAAATATCTGACCAGAATTCAAATCGACAGAGCTCTCGATCCGACAGGTTCTCTGGCCGTAAAAGACCATGCAACAGAAGGCGCTGCTTTGGCCACCGATGCAGGTCTTATCCTAACAGCCCCGTGGAAACTGCTGCCGACTTTGTCAGTCGTGGCTCGAGATATTGGGAATACTAAATTCACAGCGGGTAAAAACGTCAGAATGACAACGACAGATCGTCCCCCTGAAATTGAAGCGGACTACGATGTGGCTCTCGCTCTCTTTCCCATTCATTCCAACAGTTCACGGTCCACGTTCACCCTGGAATACTCGAATGTTTTGAAATCTGCTGACTACACAAACAAATATCGTTTTTATCATGTTGGTTATGAGTGGAACTTCTCAGACCTACTGTTTGTTCGAGCCGGCATGAATGGAAAGTACTGGACGGCGGGTTTAGAGCTCGCTTCAGAACACACGCAAATTCAATTGGTGAGCTATGGAGAAGAAATTGGCACTAGTGATGTACCTCGGGAGGATCGCAGATATGGTTTCAAATTTGCGATTAGATTCTAATGAAGAAAATTAAAACACTTTTTCTCGCATTTCTTATTTTGCTGTCAGCCTGTTCTAACGTTTTCCAATCGGCTTCAAAGCAACAGTTTGATGAAGCTTATTACGTGAATGCGCAAGTCGCGATCGACGCCCAAGATTGGGATACTGCCATTGCTGAATTTGAAAAAATGAGCGCAAACTATCAAGCTCGAACAGATGTGAAAGAGGCCTGGGCCGGCGCCTATGCGGGAAAGTGCGGTTTTAACTTTGCGACCTTTCTGGGAAATATCGATTCAGTCAGTGGTGGATCGCCGATCTTGAAAATTCTCATGAATATGTTCACGACAGTGACCGTTGATCCTTACTATTGCTATCTGGCTCAAACAAAGATGGAAGAGATCACAACGGTTGCGGGTGACCGAACCACCTCGCAAGCGCTTTTCCTTGTCTTTATTGGACTTGCAAGAATAGGTGCTTACCTCAAAGCGCAAGCAGATCAAGATGCAGATACAAATATGGATGGGACTTTCGATGCCTGTACACCCGTCGGCAGTTATGGTGCCACCACGGCTGCGCGAAGTACTTCTGGTAGGGATGATGAATTTTCTAACGAAGAAATTAAAATGCTCATCACGGGATTCGGTCTGGTCTTTGAAAATCTGACCAGTTCCGTCGAAAATATTATTGGAACGACCAATGGCTCAGCCATTTCTGCCATCGAAACGGCCTGCAATGCCGCTTTGGGGGCAGGGGCGTGTAATATCACGGATCCAACCAATTCAAATCCGCTCACACCTTCGGTCGTGACCACTTTCCGCGCTCTTATTCACACCGGAGCAGGGAATCCCGTGGCTTTTGGCGCTGGCTCTTGTGTCAATCCAATGTTTGATCCGGGATGTTGTCCACCATGATGAAAAAGCTGTGGACTCTTTTTTTTCTCGTTGTTTGGGGGAGCTGGCAGGCAGCGGATGCCGAGTTTTATGAGTACAACAAAGCTGTCCGTCAAACAGGCATGGGTGGCGTCTATGTGTTTCGAGACGATGATGCCTCTTCCTTTCTGCAGAATCCTGCTTATACCTGTTTTACTGAAGGGATCAATTGGGCAATTTTCAATATGAATCTCGGCAGCAATGGCTACTCAATTCACGATGACATTAGAGATTTCAAGGAACTTAATGGGATTGATTCATTGCGGGTTTATTATGGTAAAGAAGTTTACCTCGGTGTGGGGGGTCACAGCACAATAACTCTGCCTTGTTTTGGTGTGAGTTACTGGCTCAATGGGACAATCACTCTTTTAGCAACAAATCCACCGTTTCCTCGCTTGGAAGTTTCATATATCAATGACCAAGCCTTTCAAATGGGTGGCGGGTTAAAGCTCAATGAGAATACATCTATTGGAGTGACGGCTCGTCGAATTACCCGACTCGGAGGAGATCAGGTTTTCAATGCAGATCTTTTAACAAACATCAACACAGATAAAATTCTTGATTCTTTTAATAATACTGGTCGCGCCTGGGCCGCTGATTTAGGGCTTGTCACCCGTTTGAGCAAGCAAGCATTTAATCCGACCTTGTCTCTGTCTTGGAGAGACGTGGGAAGGACTCGGTTCCTTCGCACCAAAGGTTTGGAAGCTCCTGAAGGCCAGAGGGACGACCTCACCCTAGGGCTCACTTTCGATACAGGAATTCCTGGATTCAGTTTAGCGGGTGGCCTGGAGTATCGTCATATCATGGACACAGATTCGCAACTGGGAAAG
>JBKCXY010000042.1:0-2735 GCA_046315835.1 Pseudobdellovibrionaceae bacterium
CCATACACCATTGTGTATCCCAAAGCGATCAGAGCATAAATACTGCCTAAGCTAATCCCATTGAGAAGATGCTGAAGGAAATCCTGCATGACCTACACCTAACTTTCTTTACGCGCTCAAGTTACGGAGCAATGCTCGTCATAAATTTATTTGTAGGACCCTGAACTTGCACGACGACAGCTGATTTTGTAGCGTTGCGCTGTTCATTGATCGTGATGTTTCCAGTAGCTCCAGCAAAGTTCGTTGTTTTTGCAATTGCATCTCTGAGTGCTGACGGATTGATTTCAGGCAATGACTTGAGCGCTGCGATCAGCACTTGAGCAGCATCATAGCCCGCAGCCGACAGACCATCTGGAGATTCATTATACTTCGCTTTAAACTTCGCCATAAATTCAATGGCCGCAGGATCAGTACTGTCGGTTGAGTAGTGATTCGAAAAGTAACCACCATTAATAGCTTCCCCGCCGATCTCGAAGAGCTTTGATGAATCCCAGCCGTCTCCGCCCATGAGCGGAGCTTTAATCCCAAGTTCACGAGCTTGTCGGGCAATCAAACCCACTTGTGTGTAGTAACCAGGGACAAAAATGGCCTCAGGATTTTTAGATTTAATCTGAGTGAGCTGAGCTTTGAAATCTTTATCTTGATTCTGATAAGAAGCATCAGCCACAATTTCACCACCAAGTTCTTTGAACTTAGCAATAAAGAAATCGCTCAACCCCATGGAGTAGTCCGAAGAAACTTCACGTAAGATAGCTACTTTCTTAGCTTTCAAGTTTTCCACGGCGAATTTTGCCATGACAGTACCTTGAAATGGATCGATGAAGCAGACGCGGAAAATGTAATCGCCAACTTCAGTGACTTTGGGATTGGTCGATGAAGGAGTGATCATGGGGATTTTCTTCGCTTGAGCGATGGGAGCTGCCGCCAAGGACCTTGTACTCGCGACTTCACCAAGAACGGCAACGACTTTTTCTTGTTCAATCAAGCGAGTGACCACAGATGCTGCTTCCTCAGATTTACCTTGAGTGTCCATCGTGATCAGTTTGATTTTCTTTCCATTCACTCCACCAGCTGCATTCACTTCGTCAATGGCCAAGCGAATTCCTTCGTCGGTGGATTGACCAAAAGTTGCATCAGCGCCTGTCATCGATCCAAAGTGGCCCACGACGATCTCGTTGCTGTTCTTTTTAGTACAGCCCGAAGTCAGTGCAAAAGATAACACCAATGAAGCTGATAAAAGCTTCTTCCAATTCAGTTGCATGAATGCTCCCTTGTTATGGTTTTTTGAATCTCTATTATCCTAGAAGAGAGCAGAAAACTGAGTCAATCAAGGAGTTTAGTGCGAGAGGATCTGAGTCAAATGAAGGAGTTCCCGGGGAGAGGACTTTTCCTGAGAAAGAGCTTTCTCAAGGGGCACAGACAGAAGCTGGGAACCCTGAAGAGCAACCATGCTGTCCGTCTCGCCGCGGAGGAGAGCTTCCACTGCGTACCAACCCATGCGGCTGGCGAGAATTCGATCCGAAGCTGTGGGGGAGCCACCTCGTTGCTGATGCCCAAGGATACAAACTTTGGCTTCGAGGCCTGTTTTCTTTCGAATTTGTTCGGCAAGATCGTAAGCTCTGCCAGGTTTTTGCCCTTCAGCAGCGATCAGAATTGAACTCGATTTGCCACTCACGAGCCCTTGGCGAATCTTCTCCACGGCTTTTTCAACCGTTACGGGGATATCTGGAGTGAAAACCTCTTCAGCACCACCCGCAAGCCCACAGTGAGAGGCAATCAAGCCAGAGTTTCGCCCCATGACTTCAACAATAAAGAGGCGATCATGGCTCGCGGCTGTATCACGGATTTTATCGATGGCATCCAGAGCTGTATTGACTGCCGTGTCAAAGCCAATGCTGAGATCTGTTCCATAAATATCGTTATCAATAGTGCCAGGAATCCCCATCACAGGAATTTTATGCTCGAGCCATAATGCCCGTGCTCCGCGAAAAGATCCATCACCACCAATGCAAATCAAGGCATCAATGCCAAGTTCGCGTAAATTTTCAGCAGCTAGTTTTCTCTGCTCAGGCTTTAGAAACTCGGGGCAGCGGCCGGTTTTTAGAAATGTTCCGCCTCGTTGGATAATATTAGCTACTGAGCGAGCAGCTAAAGGGGTTAATTTCTTCTCAAGCAAGCCATAGTAGCCCGACTGGAAGCCCACGACTTCCAAGTTTCGTGCGAGCGCTGAGCGCACCACGCTGCGAATAGCTGCGTTCATTCCCGGCGCATCTCCGCCCGAAGTATAAACACCAATTTTTTTGATCGGAATGGCATGCAAGTTCATTCCCAAAGCTTAGGATACTTGTCGTTCGGAGAGAATCTATTTTTCTAAGTCTTTAATTTATCTCATAAACATAAGTCTATTGTATAAATATCTTGAGAGCGCTCAAAGCGAAAGCGAAGCTCGAAGGAAAAAAATATCAATCCATTATGACCGAATACCTTCGCGCAGGACTGAGGGATCAAAAAAAAGCTTCTTAATTGCAGATCGCTTGGACACAGCTTTCTCCGCCTTGGCAGCGAAGAACAGTCGTGCTGCATCTGGCTCCACTGAATCCCGTGCAGCTGACAAATCTATTTTATACAGTCCGTACATCAGGTACGCCAGACCCTCGCCATTCAAAACGCGACACCAGCTGATCCGCGGGACAGTCAGCAGCTTCTGGAATCAAAGTACAATTCGGAGTCAAAGT
>JBKCXY010000043.1:0-3258 GCA_046315835.1 Pseudobdellovibrionaceae bacterium
CTGAGTTATTCATTAAGAGCTTCGAAATTGGACTTAGACCATAGTCCATATTTTATGTCCATGAGTAATATTTAATGGGACCTTGTACTTTTTCTAATTTATTTGCCCGAAGATATCTCTAGAGGTAGATATGGCAAAAAAGAAAACCACCAAAGTCGAGCATCCTGAATACAATCTTGGAGAAAGACTTAAATTTATCCGCGAAAGCAGAAAACTCACACAGACTCAGCTTTCAAAGATGGCGGATGTCTCCCAGGCAACAATTGCTCATATTGAACGAGGCACAAAGGACCCCAGTGTTGAAATGCTAAGGAAGATCGCTACTAGCTTAGATATAGAAGTTGCCACGCTCTTCGCCGCTGAGGATATTTATGTTTTTGATCTTAAAAGACTTCGCAGAAAGTACAAGAGGTCGCAGGATCTCACTCCTCACCTCTACAAAGCCCTGTCACTGGTCGTGCAATACGCGAGAGATATCGGGCTTAGTTAGTAATCTTAGAAGAAATATTTAAAGTGGACATCAATGAGTGACCATTGAATGAAACAACCCTAGTACGTATAACTACTTCAAAATCTGCGAGATCCTTTCCCTGATATTAGCGACAAATTCAGGGTCTGATGCCAAATCATAAATGCTTACAGATAGCAGCAGTAAAAGCACTACGACTGTTGCCACAATACCTATAAAAATTCTCTTCGTCCATTTTTTCACATCACACCAACCCTGTTACCCATAGAAGAACTAAAACAAACTCCTGAAATAGGCGCTCGTAGCTGCAATAACTTCTTCATTTGTGATTAATGAGAAGAAAATCATCACAACAAAGTATAACGTTATCCCAACGACTAGTGCCACTGGGATTCCTACCGCCGCAATAGCAATGAGTACAATTGGTTTTTGCCGACTCAAAAACTGCATCATAGTTCCACATTCCAATGTCTAAAAATGCCCAATAAACTGAGAGAACAATTTGCAGACACTAGATCAAACTCCAGAGCCAAGCCCCTAACAGCTGCCAGAACTCTGCCTGTACCAACAAACTACCTATGCAAATCAGAAACACCCCTGCCATAAAGAGAATAAACATGCCTGCCGGAATACCAACAGCAGCTATCGCTAGAAGAACCAAAGGATGCTGCTGAGCCACCAACCCTTTGATTGCCATAAACCCTTTGCTTAGATCCATAAACTCCAACTTTCATCTTCTATGCTTGGACTTCAATCGTGGCTTTAATTAAAGAGACTACGAATATCCGACAAAACGGAGGCCTGCACCTCTGGGCTAGTCACGATCACATATACGGACTCAGACAGCACCAAAAGAAATAGAATCAAGACAACACCCAATCCGATAAGAACTTGCTTATACCTTTTGCTCAATCTCATAAGACTATCTACTTCCAGGCTCTTTGCCAGATTTCACAATTTTAACCTTAGAAACATAAACATATTAACATGTATAGTTAATATCTGTCTTTATTTTTATTACCGTGGGTAATATGTCTTAATCTGGCACACTCATTACCGCTAGATGAAAATACGCGAAGAACCGCCTATTTCGAATATCTCATTTTGATCCTTGATTTAATATATTATTACTTATAGTGATATTTAAGTTAATATGTTAATTATTGGAGGACTTATGGATCTTAGGCAATTAGCTATAAAAATGATCGAGAAGTGGATAATGTGGCTCTCAACTGTTTCCGTAGTCATGGTCGTTTGGTTTACCATTGCTGTTCTCCATGACACCTACAGGGGATACATCGCTCAGCAAGATTTTTTGAAGGCTTCGGGGCTTAACGCCCTTGAAGGAGCTTCTCTTCTCATGAACGCTCAGGAAATGCAGGATTGGATTGAAAAGAACTACTGTGACAAACTCCAGACTAATATTAGTAGCTATTCTCCGTCAGAATTTAATACGAGATATCTCAGCACACAGGTTACAAGGCACCAGGGATTATGCTGGGTAAATTTAGAAATGCGCGGCGGTTGGCTTGATATTCTTGCAACCGACCTGGATCTGCTCTGGTTCCCATTCTGGCTTGCGGTAGGCTCTGCCCTGATTATTGGCTGCCTGTTCCTGATCATCAAAAGGCTATCAAGGGTCGCAATTGGTGGCAGCTAGAAACTGGAATCCTACACCTTCAACATGCATCCGATTTTGGAGGTAGAGTGAGGAGAACCGGAGAACCAAATGTTTTGGAAAGAAATTGGTTGCGGGGGCAGGATTTGAACCTACGACCTTCGGGTTATGAGCGTGTTTTATGCATTTTTAATAAGCTACCAGAATCACTGATTTTATCTAATAATAACAGGTATTTAGGGCCGTTTTTCATTTGTGTTGATTTGCCTCTATTTGCCTTACTTTTGAGATGCCGTTGACCCTCCGTTGACCCATGCTGCTGAAATGATAGGCACATGGTTTTTCAACTGAACTTTTAACATCGGCTCATCCGCTCACTCTACTCAGATAGTTCCCGAAAAATTCACTCACTTTGGTGAGTCGAAAGTTAATTAGTGGCGGCGTTGTCCGCTCGTGTTTTCCCATCGTTAAGTGATGTGCGTGCCCGCTCAAGTTTGCTGACCACCCACTCCCAACGTTGTGAGAGCAGGTGGTCAGCAAAACGCGGCCACAAGGTAAAAGTGAACCAAAATCACGAGCGGACAACGCTCAAAACAAAATAGAAGAGTTCAATCAATTGAACTCGGGAACTCACTCCCTGTTTGGGGGTGAGTTAACAATATGGAGGCAGCATGCAATCAGTTTTAAATCTTATCAGTGAACCTTATGCTTTAGAGAAGGTTACTAAGAATGAACCCTTCAGGATGACCAATCGAGATATGGATATCCTGGAGTTCATCTTAGAGATGAAGTTTTCAACTATCGAAGATATCCATTCCAAGTTCTTTAAATTCACCCGCTCTGGCGAGCAGAGTATTTGTCTTCGATGGTGCAGAGAGCGAGTAGCACTTTTAATAAAAGCTAACTTCATCAAGCCAATTAAAGATGTCTGCTATCGCACTCTTTATATAGTCACTCAAAAAGGTTACTTCTATTTAAGAAACAGTAGACCAGAGAAAAACTACCCAAGAGCTCTCCAAAGTGTCGATGGTAGATTTTACGACCATGATCAGAAAGTCATTCAAACAAGACTTAAGCTTGAAGAGCTGGGCATAGTTAAATCCTGGATCTCAGAAAGACTAATCAATGAAATTGAAGAGTATCGAACAATTCTTCCCAGTGAATTTAGACC
>JBKCXY010000044.1:0-7144 GCA_046315835.1 Pseudobdellovibrionaceae bacterium
ACTACGCATTTTTTACGAATAGGGAACTCCTTCGTAATCAAATGACTCTGGGGCTAGTTTATGTTTGGGCTCTCGGGGGACAGCCATGAGATGGAGTCTGCTTTGCTGTTTTCTGCTGTTATGCTTTTCCAGTCATGCGCAGTTTCAATACCAGCCTGTGAATCCTAGCTTTTGGCTGGGTGTTTTAGCCTCTGAAGCCGATCCAAAAAATAACGATATCGTTCCAGCAATACAAAGTCGCCTTCGACGATCAAGTCCTGACTCACTTGAGTATTCTGAAGCTCTTTTGGGTATGGCTAAAATCATGAAAAGAGACGGCCTCACTTTCGCGGCCACTTTGGCTTTGACAGAAGTTATTCGAAATCGCCAGGGCACATCAGTTGCCAACCAGTCCTTGATTGAGCTTCAAGAAATTATCAAAAAGTATCCCTCTGATCTTGAAACATTGATCGGTGATTTGGTTCTTGATATCGATTACGAAAAACCACCTCAAGAAGTTCAAGATTTTGTCTCTTTTTTCAGTGGACAGTTCAATCTTCGACGTGGCTTTAAAAACTGGTCAGAAAAGGATTTCAAACAAATTTCTGTGGGAAGCTACTGGGATTTTCGAATGAAATACATTCGAGCTCTCGAAGATGTGAAAAATGAGAAAATTGACAGTGCTATCGAAAGATTTGCGTCCCTAGCCAACAATGAATCTGTGCCAGAGTCGATTCGAAACGATGCGGCTCACCAGTATGCACGCCTGGTCTTTGAAAAGGGCGACTACGAACAAGCTTATAACACTCTCTTGAGAGTCAGTTTGAATCCACGCGAAAGTGGCTTGCTTTTGCTCGAGCGCGCCTGGTCAAAGTATTATCTACAAGATTACGGAAAGTCGCTCGGACACTTAACGGCTTTAGAAGCACCTATTTTTGATGCTTCACGGTCTCCCGAGGCCTATGTGCTGAAGATGCTTATTTATAAAGAACTTTGCTATTACGAAGCTGCATTTTCTGTCATGGATGAATTTAAAAAGAGATTCTCAAATTCGATAGATGCTATTCGCAAAAGAAAAAATTTGAAACAAGATCAAATGCTAGTGAATGCGGCTCTTCTTGATGAGCGACTAGGATCGCTCGCCCAATTCTATAATCTTCTCAAAGACGAACGGATGTCCTTCAAGGATTCGGTCTGGTCTTCCGGAAAATTAGGATCAAAAATGCTCAGAGATCATGACCTGAAGCTTTCAGAACTCAGAGCTCAGTTGAACTTTCATCTGACAGGACCGATCAGAGAAGTTGCCAACGACCTTCTGGACTGGCAGGAACAAATTTCCTTTCTGGACTATCAAACTCGTGTCGATGCTCTTCGGGTGATCTCTGTGAATAGTTTCAAGCCTCTCGAGAAGAAAGAAGTGCCCCTCACTCAGTTTAATCAGATCTTTTGGCGATTTACGGGAGAGTTCTGGCTGGATGAACTAGAAAGCCTCAATGTGAATGTGGAATCTCAATGTGGAAAAGGGCGGGGAGCTCGATGAAGCATTGGATTCTGGTCATCTTTCAGTTCTTAGTTTTCTCCGCAAATGCCCAAATTGCAGATAAAACTTTGCCCCAGTTGCGAGCAGATTTAAATAAGATTGAAAAATCCATCGAGATTACTCGCCAAAAGATGCGCGAAGTGAAAGATGTAGGTTTTGTCCCTGATCTTTACTTTGTCCTTGCTGAGCTTTACGTGGATAAGTCGAGATATCTTTACACGATCAACCGAGAAGAGAATCCTGATACTCCGATCAATGAGCTTGATTTTGCAGATGCTCAGAAATCAAAAAAGCAGGCAATTGAAATCTACACTCGATTCATTGAGAATTTTCCAAAGAGTGACAAGGTCGATAAAGCTTATTTCTTTATGGCCCATGAGTATCGGGAGCTGGGGCAGACTGAACAGATGGTCACTACCTACCTGAAACTGACGAAGGATTTTCCCAAGTCTGAATTTTGGGAGGAATCGCAGTTGATCCTCGGAGACTACTTCCTAGAGACCAAAAAAGATCCTCGGATGGCACAAGATTTCTATCAGAAAATTCTTGAGAGGCCTGAAAACCCATTTATGCCTTCGGCCCGATACAAGCTGGGGTGGACCTATATCAATCAAACCAAATTCTATGAAGCGCTACTGGCTTTTGAAGGTGTTCTCACCATTGATGCAAAGATATCGCTTGAGGGGCTTCCAGAGATTTACAAGAAATCTGATGTGAAAAGAGATTCTCTGATGGCTATGGTATGGCCCTATTCTGAGCAAGAGAAACTGGATCCGGATAAGGCCAACGCCCTTGAGTACTTTGAGCGACTGAGTCCCAATCGAGTGACTTTGCAAAAAGTACTTCTGCGGCTGGCAAAGCGATTGATGCTGAAGGAAAAAGTAGATCAAGCAATTCCCGTCTATTTCCGACTGATGGAGATCACCCATAATCTCGAAGATCGGATCGCGACCATTGATAGTTTTTATGAAGCTTACCGTAAATCAAAGAAGACATGGCCGGTGGAGGATCTGATTCCGGTGATTGCAGAAAGTTTGCTTCGCATTCGCCCCTCGTCGGCAGTGACCGCTGATGAGAAAAAAAAGATCGAGAAGAATTGGGAAATTTACTTGCGGGATTTCGCCACTCAGATGCAAAAACGCGCTCAAGCGAGCAGAACAGAATCAGCTTTGAACCAAGCGATTGCAGCCTATGATGTTTATCTCGAAGTATTTCCGAGGTCGCGGTTTGCAAACGCTCTTCTTCTCAATCGGGCTGAAGCTTACTTTGCTCTCCGTCAATATGCCCGCGCAGGATATAATTATGAATCTCTCGTTCGGCGCGGTCAGAATAAGAAAGATATTTTTGATGACGCGATTCAGAGTTATGCCCGAGCGCTGAAAGATTCCGACAAATTGAGTCGGCTTGAAATTATAGAGTCTCGAGAAGGGTTCAGAGATCTCGGCCAGGCCTACGTGAAGCGTTTCCCAAGGGACCCGGCCAATGCGATGATTCTTTTCAATATTGGAAGGACTTTCTACGACGAGCGCGATTTTGCTAAGGCCGTGGTTCAGTTTCAGTCCTTCTTAAGGTCTTTCCCAGCGCATAAAGAAGCGACAACCGCAGGTCAGCTGATTCTGGACTCGTTCAATCAACGTGAAGACTATGAGGGCATGATCAAAGCGGGCAAAGAGCTCATTGCCAATCGGCGCTTGAGCAATCCGCAATTCAAAGCTGACGTGGCGGAAATTATCAAGCAAGCAGAATTTAGAAAGATTCAAGATCAGGTGGGCGATCCACGATCAAGGGATTACGCGAAAAAGCTTTTAGGTTTTGCAGCTAAGTATAAAGGCACAGCCTTGGGTGATCAAGCTCTCTATGAAGCCTTTACTTCTTTGAAAGCCAAAAAAGATCCAGCAGCGTATGAACCAGGAGAACAACTTCTTGAGAAGCACAGTGACTCTAAGTACGCCAAGGAAGTTGTGGCACAAATGGGCCAAATGGCTTTGAATACCGCTGATTATAAGAGAGCCGCTCGGTATTTCGAATCTTATGCCCGCAAGTACCCAGCGGACGCTAGCAGTAAAGATCTTTTGAAAAGTGCTGCGCAGATGCGGGAACTTATGGGAGATCACAAAGAAGCTGCAGAAAATCATCGAGATCTCGGCAATTCTGAAGAGTCCGCAAGGCAATATGTACTTGCGCAGGACTGGCCGCGTGTTTCTCAAACCTTGGCAGCCCGAGCGCCGACATCACTCCGGGGAAACTATTGGTTAGGGCTTGCTCTTTTCAGGCAAGGGCAAAGGGATTCTTCTAAGGGGTATTTCCTGCGAGCCGCTCAGTCAGCCACGAGTACTTTTGAAGAAAAAACCATGGCTGCACATTCGCTCTACTTGCTGGCGGCCATTGATCTGAAAGAGTATCAAGCGCTGCAGTTAGGAAGCGGAGATGAGGCTGCCATCACAAAGGCCAAATCAGAAAAGCTCACCAAACTTTCCACGGTATTTAATCAAGTGATCAACTACGGAAATGGCCGCTGGACGATTGCTTCACTGTATGAATTAGGGCGAGCCAATGAAGAGTTCGCACAATTTCTTTCCAATGCCTCTTTGCCGCCGGGCTTGAATGCTTCCCAGCAAGCTCAGTTTCAGCAATTGATTGCCCAGCAGGTAACCCAGTTCAGAAATAAATCTCGAGGCTTTTTTAAATCCTGCACGGACAATGCCGAGAAATTCGAAGTCTTCACAAGTTTTGTGAAGGGTTGTCAGTCCCAAGGACAAGTGATTGTGGATGAGGCTGTGGAAGAGCGCTCGATGGCACGAGCCAGTGATACGGCTCCAACTGAATCGAGGGCGATCCGAGGTCAGCTCTTTGATCAGCCTCGAAATGTTAAATTACTGGTTCAGCTGGGTGAATCCTATGTGAAAGTGCGAGACTACGCGATGGCTCGATTGATTTTTTCGCGCGCACTTGAGATTCAAGCAAAAAACTCTCAAGCTATGGCATGGATTGGTGTGACACTGATGTATTTGAATGATCTTGAGTCCGCCTCTGAGCAGTTTAAGGCCACTTTGAAAGTGAATAGTCGGGAGCCATTGGCTCTCTATGGATTAGCCGCTCTCTACAAACAGTTTGGATTTTCGGTGAAGTCGTCACAGGCCCTTGGTCGCATTAAAGGCTTACCAAAACCAATGGGACCCGTTCATCCCTGGATGGTGGCACTCACCCCTTAGCTAGAGGCTGGTCTAGACGAGTCTAGAAGTACTCACAGCTCCTCTTAATTACTCAATCCGTTGTCGAGAAATCCGATGAGAATACAACGGAGTAGAGCGTTTCATGAGTAAAAAAGAGCTCACCAAAAAGGTGCGCATTCAAATTTATGTGGATGGGAAAAGATTTTTGGAAAAATCTTTTTCAAAAGGACCTATTGTGTTCGGTCGTCTTCCAACGAGCAATGTGGTTCTTGATTTCACATTCGTCTCCCGTCAGCATTGTCAGCTGATCGAAGAACACGGAAATTTATTTCTGGTTGATCTCAAGTCTCGCAATGGAATTTTTGTCAACGAGCAGCCTGTCGAGCGCCAATTGGTGGAAGGTTCTCTTGATTTCACAATTGATAAATTAAAAATTTCGGTTCAGGTGTCAGAGAAGAGCCAATTTGATTTCAGTGAAGTCACGAGTCCATCGGTTTCTGTGAAGACAGTCATTCATGGAAAAGTTCCTCAGCACCCAGTGACTCAAGCTGCGGTCAAAGGCCCTGTTCCTCAGCCGAAGCCATCTTCGCCGCAGACTTCCGCCGCTCACGCCTCTGCGTCCGCAGCTCTGCTAGCCTCGGCACAGAGATCAGGGAAGACTTTGATACCCCCATCCAAAGGTAAGTCACCTGCGAAACTCGTGTCGATGGATCATCAGCCCTTGATCGAAAAAAGTTTTGAAGCAGAACTGCTGGGGCCACATCCTGGGCTTGCTCACACCAATTACAAAAAGCTGGAAGCCGTCGTCATGTGGAAGGATCAAGTTTATGAGGTCCGTGAGTTTGAGCCCCATGAGAAAGTCACAGTAGGATCTTCACTTTTTGCCTCACTGAGAATTCCAACAATTCCTCGGGGATGGTCCCTTGCTCATGTCGACATGAGCGATGCTCGCTGTTATGTTCCTAAGGACAAACCTTTTGGAATCACTCGAGGGGGGGCTCGGTATGATTCGCAGAGCTTAGCTCAGGCTCAACAAGTCAAAGCGACCAGTTCAGGTTATCTTTTTAGGCTCAGTCATCAAGATATTGTCGATGTGGATTGTGGTCATGATGTGAAAGTTGTCCTGAGATATATTCCAGGACAGGCAACACTGACGAAAAAGAAACTCACTGAGCCGGACTACGCTATCAAGCAAGCTTTGTTAGGTTCACTGATCGTTCATGGACTTTTGGCGCTGGCCATTATCATTGCAGCCCCTAAGCCCAAAAATGTTCCTAAGCTCAAAGATGTTCCCGAAAGATTTGCTCGCCTTCTTGTCGAGCCACCAAAACCAATTCTCCCTGTTCCCGTGCCTATTAAGCCACCGCCTCCGCCAGAACCTGAGCCGCCCAAAAGAGAATTGGTGAAGCAGAAGCCACAACCCAAGAAGCAGGCAAAAATTGAGAAGCCTCAGCCTAAGAAATTTGAGCAACCCAAGAAACTTGAGCAGCAAAATAAATTTCCATTGGTCGTCAAGAATCCACAGCCCGTGACAAAGCCTGTGGCTCCGACCAAAGTGGTGGCTCAACCTTCCGCGCAACCCACTCCGCAGCCTGTGAAGGAAGCGCCACCCGTGAAAGTAGAATCTTTGGGCGCGCTCGCAGCCTTAGGAGCCCTTTCAAATGATCCAAATGCTGGTCCTCCAGCGCCAAACATCCAGATCAATAAAGATGCGGGTGGTGCTGCTTCGAAAGTTCCGAACACTTCAGGAATTGTGGGAGCGTTGCCTTCGGCCTCAGGAAAATTGGTGGCCGCAGGATCTGGTCCCATCAAAACTGGCGGTAAGGGTATCGGATCTGGAACAGCTTATGGGACTCAAGGTCTAGGTGCTGGCGGAGCAGGAACTCGAGGCGTCGCGGGAGCAATAGTCGGGCAACCAGTTCTTGCAGGATCTGGCGGAAAAACAGAGGGACTCACTCGTCAGCAAGTGATGAGTATTGTTCAGAAACATCTTGGAGAAATTCAACATTGTTATGAAAAATCTCTACTCGGAAATCCAGGCCTTGCCGGTCGTATGGAATTTGAATGGGATATCGAATCGACGGGAACTGTTTCTGCCGTGCGAGTGAAACGCAGTACTGTGAACGGGGGCGATAGCCTGGGCGAATGTGTGAAGTCTGTCTTCTCGAAAATGAAATTCCCTACCGCCAAAAACGGCCAGTCCACAACTCCCAATATCGGCTTCCCTTTCGGCCGCCTCTAATTCTAAACCCTGGGCAGGGCTGGGTAGGTATCTCTCTTGGGGTATCGGTCACCGCGAAGCCCCTGCTCAAATTGAAGGGCCTCTCGTAGTTGTTTTTGGGTTGTACTATTGGGGGTATCGGTCACCACTGGATTTTTGAAGGAAGTTACCTTCTTACCTTCAATTGGAGGAAGTTTGCTGCCCGCTCGCTGACGCTTGAATGAATGGAGT
>JBKCXY010000045.1:0-1933 GCA_046315835.1 Pseudobdellovibrionaceae bacterium
CTCCGCACCTTCTGAAGTTTCTGCCGGAGATCCTGCAAATTATGCTGTGGTCATTCCAAGTTGTCTTAACAACTATAACCCTCAAGTGAGCTGGAGAATGGGGGACGGAACTCGTCTCGCTGGAAATTCGGTCGATCACACTTATGCCGCCAGCGGTGAAAGAGTGATTCAAGTTTCCATTCGATTGTCACATCCCATAGTGACCACTTTGAATCTCACTCACACAGTGACCGTGATTTCATCAGAAGTTGATTTGAATAAATGCTCTCAAGTCGGTGAAGAAAGAGAGCGCTTCTCCGAGACTTCAGAAGAAATCGTGGCCTGTGGAAAAAATGGTCAAAGAAAAGATACTTACAGAAATCGCATCATTGAAAAGTGTGATTTGGTCGGTGAGTACTTGGATTGGACACTCGTGAGCTCAACCCGAGAACTGGTGTCTCAAGGAACTTGTGAAAATCAAAGCTGCCAATTGACTTTGGCTTCGGGGGAAGTGCACGAACTTCAAAATGGTGAATCGCTCACACTTTTTTCCGAGAAAACTCCAGCCGGGAGCTGTGCAGAAAACTCACAAGTCCGAACTTGTAATAATGGAGTGATTTCGGGAACTGACTTCTTCAAAGAGCTCACTTGTAATTCAGGTTGTGGTGATTTCGGTCGCCACGGCACAACTGTGACCGGAATCGTGATTGGTCAAACCCAAGTCCAAAAACAGTGTCAGTTTGGGGAGCAAGGGATCTTTGATACTTACACCCAAATTGCAGACCGAGTCTGTGACAACGGAAGTGTGATCGAAAGCAATGTCCGTCAAGGGAGCTTGTCATTAGCTGGATCTTGCCCGGTCTATGATTGGGTCGCCACAGATAATTACACAGCTTGTACTGCGGACTGTGGTGGGAAACAGCAACGAATTTTTGAGTGCCGAAATGACAAAAATGAAATGGTGGATGAAGTTCGATGCTCAGCTCAACAACCCGAAGAGACGAGACTTTGCGATGCCAATCCAGAGGCTGTGCGCAGAACTGAAGTGAAAGTGACTGAAGAAGATGGGGGACAGAGCGCCACATGTCCTGCCAACCAAATCGGTGTGATCCTGAGGTACCGGGAAGTCACAAAGACCATTCAGTATGCTTGCGTGAACCACCAGGTCGGCGTTGAAAGTGAAGATGTGGCTTACGGCCCCTGGGTGGAAGAAAAATACTGCCGAGACTTTGTGGCGCGCCGATGTTCTCATGACTCATTGTCGATCCAACAAGCTCAAGGCCGCTATGATTGGATGGTGAAGTGTCAGGATCAAGTGCCAGTGATCAAAGAATTCCTGGCAGAATTTGAAGATGTGAAGGTGGCTAACAAAGACAAGAACGGCAGTAAGAGCACGTGGACCTTGAATGGAAAAGGTCGAAAGCTCTATCCAACATTTATGAACAGAGCCACAACTCCGGAGAAAGTCTGGAAGGCTCCGGTGACAAAGACCGCTTCTTGTGAAGTTCCTGAAACTGTTTACATCGCAGCGGTGTGCGTGGCTTCCTGTGCAACGCCCGAACAGGAAATCATTGCTCAAGCAAAAGCGAACCAAAAACTCAGCAAAGTATCTTTCATCGATGCCTTGACCCAAAACTATGGCTTTGTGGGTACGCTCGCTTCCAACAGCAGTATGGCGGTGAAGCAGATCAAAAAGACCAAAGTGGACCAATGGGTGACAGAACTTGTGGACTCTGAGCACCAGATTCTGAATTTCAAGATGAAATCTGGCGGAACGCTCAGAATCACGCCCAATCATCCCCTGGTCAGTGCTGAAGGCGCTATGAAAATAGCCGATGAGTTTAAAGTTGGGGACTCGTTGGTGAAGCTCGGTGGTCAATTGGATGAGATCACTGACATAGTTCCAGAAGTTTACTTCGGGAAAGTCTACAATGTGTTCGTGAAGTCGAATGCT
>JBKCXY010000046.1:0-2160 GCA_046315835.1 Pseudobdellovibrionaceae bacterium
CCGCCTCCATTGTGCAACAGGATCAGGGGAGGGCCTTGGCCCGTGACTTCATAATGAATTTTTTGGTCGTCGAATTTGAACTGAGGCATTGAGTTTCCTATGTTGCTTATGCTAACATTGCGAAATTTAAATTCCCAGATGTTTTTTGATTTCTTCATCAGGCTTGATCTGCCTGACCCGATAGTCCGTCATACGACGGAGACTTTCCTTCGGGAAATAAGTCAAATGAATGAGTGTTCCGAAGAGATCGGTCACCTCCATGGCTGTGATGACAAATCCTTGTTTTAATTTAGGTACGATGACTGCGTTATTGGTGGCATTGTGACGACTCCAAATGCCTTGAAAGCCCATTTCGGTCGTTACTTTGAGAACTTGTTTTAAAAGTTCTGTGTAAAGGCCTTTGTTTCTATGCTCAGGCAAAATTCCTGAGTTCTGCATATAAAATTGAACGGCAGAATCTTGTCTTCCATAGTGCCAACCGACGAAATCATTTCTATGAAACACGCCCAACTGCAACTCGAAGGGCTGACCCATATTTGCACTGAGACTTTTTACTTTTTCGCGCTCTTGGTCAGAGAAGGAATCCCTTAATCGAAAGACCTGTGTCGCATCATCGAAAAAGAGTTGGGTGTACTTTTGGAAGAGGGGATTAAATTCTTCATTGGTCATCGAGCGAATATGATAATCATTATTGATCTGCCAATTGTACTCCATAGATTTTCACTCCTTTATCGAAGATGACTGATTACGAATCCTTCTCAAATTTCAATTTTTCAGCCGCGGTCCAGCGATTGAGCACGGTGCCTAGGATCAACCCAGGCGTGATCCACAAGATGGGTGATTCTGCGAAAGATCCTGGCCATATTCGAGGAACAGCTGTGACAAGAAATGCAGTGATCGTCGAAATGCAGGCGACAAACATTCCATTCATATGGGCATACCACCAGTGCATCTTTTCGGTTGGGATTTGCAGCCAATATTGAATTTGAGATTTCGCCGTAAAGTGCCCCAGAAAAGGGAAAGCGATCAAAAGAGTGTTTTCAGTTTTGAGTCCAATCATCTGTGTTCCCAGTCCAATCAGGATGGTGGCAATCGGTGGACCAAGATGCAGAGCAGAACGGCTCGCTGTCTTTCTTTGCTTTGCTTTGAGAGGCGCTAAGCCTTGGATGACGGCGGAGAGGGTAAAGACCGAAATATAAAATAAGAAGATCTAAAAGTTCTCTGACGAAATTGTTTTTGCAGGATCAAGGAAAAATCTCCAAGGAGTGATGATAAGTGCGGAAAGCGCAACAAACACCATCGCCCAGGTGTAGATCCATCCCGAAGTCACATGAAGTTTGCCCCCTTTTTTCGAAACTAACGGGAGGAGCAAAACAATCAATGCCACCGCGCCTGCAACAGCATGAGCCAGAAAGAGCCATCGAATTGGATTCTCTAAAGTGAGGAAAGTCATTCCGACGGGATAGTCGCGAAGAGGGGCTTTATCAAGTTTAATGGCTTCAAATTTTGAGATTTAACGACTGGGCGCGGGTTCTCTTTGCCCGGTTTACGCCCTTAACTAATGGATACGGCAAGCCAGGAGCCGTATTGGCGATGAGGGAGATTTGCTGGAGCAAGGCTAGGGATTCGTCGAAGTTGACCCTAATTGGCTCATAGAAATGGCTCAGAAGTTGACATATACTATAGTATAATATATTTTAGTATATGAGCTTGAAAGATGAAAATGGTTAAAATTAGCGAAAGTAAGCAAGCTCAGAAGAATTTAGATAAAGCGCCCAAAGAAATCCTTCGCTCGTATGAAACTTGGGCGCGTATGATCGAAAGTCATGGGAGTGCGGCTTTAAGAAAATTCCCTGGCTATCATGATGAAATGCTCCGAGGCGAATGGCAGGGGTACAGATCTTCTCGTTTGAGCTTAAAATGGCGAGTGATCTATCTGGTCAGTCACAGTGGCGAACTTGAAGTTGTCAGAGTAGCCAGGGTTACTGCCCACGATTACAGGAGGAAATAATGAGTCGTAAATCAAGATACGTTTTAAGCCCTGGTGAAGGCGTGAGAGAGCTTCGTTTGAAAAAAGGTTGGACGCAAAAAAATTCTTTCTGAAGTTACAGGAATGGCGGCTGCCAATATATCCAATATCGAAAGTGGTCGGTCTCATCT
>JBKCXY010000047.1:0-2283 GCA_046315835.1 Pseudobdellovibrionaceae bacterium
GCGGATTCCTGGACGGACTTTTGATCGATCATGTCTTGAGCTTTTTCCACCAAACTCAGAACATCCCCCATATCTAGGATTCTTGAAGCTAACCGATCAGGATGGAAGACTTCGAGGTTCGCGACTTTTTCGCCCACACCCAGAAACTTGATCGGAATGCCGGTGACTTCACGAATGGACAGTGCGGCTCCTCCGCGGGCATCCCCATCGACTTTGGTAAGAATAAGACCTGTGAGACCCAAAAGCTTATGAAATCCTTCAGCCACATTCACGGACTGCTGCCCGAGCATCGCATCGGCCACCAAAAGCACTTCTTGGGGCTGCCAAATTTCTTTCAAGCGAGCGAGTTCTCCCATCAGGGATTCATCGATCTGAAGTCGGCCTGCGGTATCCACCAGAACCACTTCGACCATATTTTCCTTCGCCCATTTTTGAGCCGCTTCGAGGATTTGTTCTGGCTGTTGAGTTTGCTCGGAAGGAAACACGGGCAAATTATTGTGCTGTCCCAAGGTCTGAAGGTGCTCGATCGCTGCGGGTCGATACACATCAGCAGGAACGAGCCCTGGCTTTTTCCCGAGCTTCTGACGAATATAGAGTGCAAGTTTTGCGGTGGAGGTTGTTTTCCCTGCCCCCTGAAGACCCACCATAAAAATCACCGTTGGATTTTCGCGGCAGTTGATATCGACGGCACCTCCGCCAAGAACTTGCACCAATTCATCATGAACGATTTTTATAAATTGCTGACCAGGGTTGACTCCGTCAATGACTTTTTCACCGACGGCTTTCGCTTTCACGCGGTCGATGAAGGTTTTCACCACTCGAAAATTCACATCGGCTTCGAGCAAAGACATGCGAATTTCTTTGAGCGCGTCCTCAATGTTGCTTTCGGTGATCTTGTGCTGACCTTTGATTTTCTTGATGCTACCCAAAATCTTTTCAGAGAGCTGATCAAACATAGATTACCACCTGTGAAAACTGCCCCGGGCACAACTGACCCGGGCGAGAATATGAAAAACCACCAAACCAATAAGACTTAACAGGATGGCTGGCAAGACTTGAACATCACTTTCACCTAAAATCGCATGGCGAAGGCCATTAATCAGGTACAACAGCGGATTGAGGCTCGCCACTTGCTGCCAAAAAGGACTGAGGTGCTGGATAGAAATAAACACGCCCCCAAGATAAGTGAGTGGCAAAATCACAAAAGCACTGACCGCGCTCAGTTGATCAAAAGTTTTTGCATAAAAAGCGGCGAAAATTCCGAGCTTTCCAAAGATAAGCCCTGAGACCACGACAAAAAAGATCAGCTCCAAAGGACGGGCAATGGTGAGCCAAACCCCCTCTTGAAGGTAGAGAAACATCCCACCGACAAGATAGGTAATCAATCCGACCACCGCCCCTCGAATCACCGAACCAAAGCTCAGGGCCCAGATGAGTTGACTGCGACTCACAGGCACCACGCGAAGATCTTCAAGCTCTCCGGTGAACTTTGCATTCACGATGCTCGAAGAAGAGTTCTGAAAGGCGTTATTTAAAATCCCCAGCATCATGAGCCCTGGGATTAAAAATGCGAGATAACTCATGCCACTTTCTAGTTTGATGTTGGCACCTAAGGAGACTCCAAAAACGAGAATATAAAGCCCGCTAGAGACAAAAGGTGTGATCACTGTTTGGACGGCGACCTTCAAGAACCTCGCCACTTCACGGCGGAGAAGAGTCAAAAAAGGAATCATGGCCGCCCCCCAATCACTTTCATAAACGCATCTTCCAAAGAGCCTTCTTTCACTCGAAGGTCTAAGATGTCGGAGGAATCCAGTTTTAGCTTGGTCAGCAGATCACCGACACTTTCATGGGCGGCGAGAACAAAGCTGGAACTTGAAATCTTATGTTTCGCATTTTCCTTCACTTCAATTTCTACAGTTTTTTGAGTGAACTCTTGGATGATATCTTGAGTAATTCCCACTTTGACGAGCTGTCCTTTGTGGATAATTCCCACCCGATCACACAAAGCTTCGGCCTCTGCCAGATAATGCGTGGTCAGAAGCAGGCTCACTCCCTCAGATTTCAGTTCTTCAACAAATTTCCAAAGTGAGTTTCTGAGTTCAATATCTACCCCAGCTGTGGGCTCGTCCAAAATCAGGAGCTTTGGCGAATGCACCAGCGCCTTGGCGATCATGAGACGTCGTTTCATCCCGCCCGACAGCTGCTTCACCAATTTATGACGATGATCCCACAGCGCCAGTTTCTGCAGGAGATACTCGATACGATCATTGTTCTTGAGGA
>JBKCXY010000048.1:0-32467 GCA_046315835.1 Pseudobdellovibrionaceae bacterium
AAAATTTACATCAGTGCATTCAAAGACAATGTCTTTGCGTTCAGTCTTTCTCAGATTCTTCTGCTCAGTCCTCCCCATCGGCTTGAATCCTAAGATCAAGGGCTTTCCACTCAGCTCCGAGAAAACCTGGGCAATTCGAAAGGCATGATCTTGGTGGCCCTCTCTTTTTGCAGGGACAGGAAGGAGAGCATCACAAGAAAGAAGATTCTTCAGCTGATCAAGGTGCAAATGATCTTTCACCAGCCTTTTCATCAGAGGATGCGAAACAGGCTCTTTTTGGTGCTTAATGAATGCATTCAGGAGGGTAGATTCATTCTGCTTCCAGGAGCAAAAATAAGAATGGGAGATCAAGGAGCCGGGAAGCCTGCCCGTCGAGGGCTGCATCAATAAAGAGAGTCTCGAGTAGCAATGTCCGCAAACCGAAGCCAAAAAAGTCAGCTGATAACAATAAAAGCATTCTTTGATCATAAAAACGCGGCTTGAAAACATTGTGCCGCGATCCCTTACTGATTGTGATAAGGGAGATTCCTAAGAATGGTATACCCACGATAGATTTGCTCAAGGGCAACAACTTCAGCAACTAGGTGGTTAAAAACCATTTTTGAGAGGGAGACTTTGAGTTGTGCACGGCTCATCAGTTCCTCTGTGACGCCAAAAGCACCACCGATGATAAAAACGATCCTTTTTTTACTCGAGTTCTGTGCAAGCTCGATCTTTTTGGAGAGGTCCTCAGAGCTGAGTGATGAACCACGCTCATCAAAAAGAATCACATAATCATCAGTTTTCAGCGTGCTCATGAGCAATTCAGAATCACTTTTCTTTTTTTGCTCAGAGTTTTCACGAGAGTTCTTTTTGGGGGCTTTGCGGACAATTTCAAAATTAACAAAGGCAGAAATCTTTTGCGTATATAGGTCCGAGGCGATCTCAGACCATCTCTCATTTGCGGACTGACAGGTCAGCAGAATAATTTTCAAGACTACTTCTCGAGGGTTGGATCTTTGACTTTAAGATCGATTCCTTCTTTCCACAGATTCTCAATAGAATACTCTTGTCGAATGAAATCATAAAAGACATGAACAATCAGGGATCCGTAGTCAACGACGACCCAGCGGCCCTCATCGACTCCCTCAATACTCTGAGGGTAAAGCCCATATTCTTCTTTCACAGACATCATCAGATTTTCCGCAAGTGAAGCTGTATGGCGAGTACTTGTTCCTGAAGCAACAATGGTAAATTCAGAAGGTGCGGACATTTTCCTAAGATCAAATGCTTTAACCTGAATTGCTTTCTTATCAAACAAGCGATGAGAGCAGAACTCAGTAAATTTTAAATAGTCTCCAATTCGATCACCAAGATTTCGATAAATCTTGTTGGCCTTGATGTAGGACTCAACTCCCAACGGAATGTACTTTTCAACATTCTTTCCGTTTCTCAAGAACTTTCTGAGTTCAGTGCCAGAAATTTCAAGGTCATTGAGTTTTACAAATTGAATGTTTCGACCTGTTTTCAATTCAATAAAATTAAAATCAAATTCTTCAACCAGTGATTTAATTGTTGGAGGTAGGCTTTCTGCGCTCTCAGGAAACTCAAATCCTGGGCGGGAAGTCACAATCAGATTCGCCTCTGTCAAAAGACCTCTGAGATCTTTCCACTCTTCGAGCTCTTCCCATTTATCCATCCCAATAATCAAATACAGTTCTTCCGCTTCGATCGTTTTTCTGAATTCTTTAAGGGTGTCAATGGTATAGGATTTTCCTCCACGACGAATTTCAAGATCGTTGACTTCAAATTGAGAGCCCCAAGAAGATACGGCCAGTTTTGACATTTCTAGTCTTTGCTCGGGCGTGGGTCCTTCAGTTTTCAACTTCAGAGGATTTTGAAAAGCTGGAACCATATGAATTTTAGAGAGTCCCAGTTTTTTCAAGACAATCTGCATACTGTTCAGGTGGCCCAAATGTGGGGGGTTAAAGCTCCCGCCAAAAACTCCTACTTTCATTTTTCTTCCTCTACAAAAATAAACTTAGCGATATCTCGAATAAGTGTTTCGATATTTTTTCCTGTAACTGCCGATACTGCAAACGGCTTTACCGTAGTTTCCTTTTCAAAATCCTTCATCAGCTTCTTCAGATCCTCTTCCCTCAGAGCATCAATTTTGTTGAAAACAACGATTTGAGGTCTCGAAGTCAGAGGGAAAAAGCCTTCTTTGTCATGATTATTTTTATCATACATCTCGAGTTCATAATTAATGTCTCGGTAGTTTTCAATAGGGCCTTCTTGGGACATTCCAGAGACATCAATTAAATGAACAAAGAGTCTTGTTCGCTCAATATGTCGCAAAAACTGAATTCCCAAACCTGCACCGGAGTGCGCCCCTTTTATCAATCCCGGAATATCAGCAACTACAAATGTTCTGAAATCGCCAGCACGGACAACACCCAAGTTCGGTGTTAGGGTTGTGAAGGGATAATCCGCAATCTTTGGCTTTGCTGCAGAAATTCGCGAGATTAATGTGGACTTCCCAGCGTTCGGAAATCCAACAATACCCACGTCAGCAATGAGCTTGAGCTCCATCTTAATTTCTAAGGTCTGTCCGGGCTCTCCAGGTTGGGCTTTCTCGGGAGCTTGATTGACGCTGGTTTTGAAAAAGGCATTCCCTTTACCCCCGCGTCCACCTTTAAGAAGAGTGTACTCTTCGATATCTGTCATATCGATGAGAACTTCTCCTTCTTCATTCCGTACAATTGTTCCAGGCGGGACCATCATTAATAAGTCCTGACCGTGAGCACCTGTTTGATTGGCTTTACCACCAGGTATTCCGTCTTGAGCTGCATACATTTTGTTGTATCTGTAATCGACCAAGGAGTTCAAATTCTTCATCACTTTGAAAATGACGTCTCCACCTTTGCCTCCATCTCCACCATCGGGTCCGCCCCGTGGAGTCATCGCTTCTCGGCGAAAGGAGATAGCTCCGGGGCCACCGTGGCCAGAGGCAATTTTGACTTTAACTTCATCAACAAATTTCATGCATAATCCCGCTCACAAACAAAAAGGAGCCCTCGGGCTCCTTCATGCATGCAGTTTCAGAAAATCTTCAGTGCCTTATGCCGTTGCAGGCGTAACGCTAACTTTCAGCTTTTCCTTAGTTGCTCGTTCAAATTTCACAAGTCCTTCAATCACTGAATAGATTGTGAAATCACGGCCCATTTTTACGTTCTTGCCCAAGTGGTACTTAGTGCCTCTTTGACGAACGATGATTGTTCCGGGAAGAACTTTCTCTCCACCGAATCTTTTTACGCCTAATCTTTTACTCTGTGAATCGCGTCCGTTTTTCGTCGAACCGCCGGCCTTTTTACTTGCCATGTGCCTACTCCGTTAAAAATTTAGTTATGCTTTCTTGCTCGTCTTCTTTGCTGTCTTCTTCGCTGATTTTTTTGCGCCTGCTTTTTTCTTCGCAGATTTTTTAGCTGCAGCCTTCTTAGGAGCTGCTGCTTTTTTCGCAACTTATTTAGGAGCAGATGTCGCCGCCTTGCGGGTTTCTGGCTTTCTTGCTTCCTGCTTAGCTACAGTTCGAGCAGCAATTTTATCTTGTCTAACTTGATCAACGTCTACAACTTGTGGAGCTGCAGAAGCTTTATCGGTTTTTCCATCCAAAGAAATTGCTTTCACAAAAAGCTCAGTGAAGTGCTGTCTATGAGTTTTGAAACGTCTGTAACCTTGACGACGCTTCTTTTTGAAAATGATCACTTTGCGATCGCGAGCTTGCTTTGTAACAACGACAGTTACTTTTGCATTCTTCACTACAGGTGTTCCTACGGAAGTGGTCTCACCGCCAACCATCAAAACTTCTGTAAGATCAAATTCTGATCCAAGTGCTTGTTCTAACTTCTCAACGCGAATGACATCACCCGGTTGAACTTTGTATTGCTTACCGCCTGAGCGAATAATGGCGAACATGAAAACCTCCAAAAACAAAGGGACCTAGACCATCTCTCTGACCCCTTAAGTCTGACTGAAGCTACGAGTAGATGCCACCCAGCAGTAGGGTTGTCAACCCGAAGCTTTCAATTTGAGCATTTACATATAATTTACATATTGATAGAATCTTGCCTATGGTTCGAAGAATTATACATATCGACATGGATTGTTTCTATGCGGCCGTCGAGGAAAAGTATGATCCATCACTCAAGGGTAAACCTGTGGCGGTGGGTGGGCCGGCTCAATCTCGCAGCGTTCTCTGCACAGCCAACTACGAGGCGAGAAAGTTCGGCGTGAGGGCAGCTCAACCTTCTTCTCTGGCTCTCAGAAAATGCCCCGAGCTCATCATTATCCCACCCCACTTTGATCGCTACAAAAAAGAAAGCCACAAGATCCACCAGATTTTCCACAAATTCACGACAAAGATTGAGCCGATGTCCTTGGATGAAGCTTACTTGGACGTAACAGACTCCAGTTCACATATTGATCAAGCCACTGAAATTGCTTGGATAATTAAAAACATGATACGGGCGGAAACAGGATTGAATGCCTCGGCAGGAATTGCACCGAACAAACTGCTTTCAAAGATTGCAGGGGACTGGGGAAAGCCCAACGGGCTATTCACCGTTGCTGCGGAAAATGCAGAATCTTTTCTTTCCCCCATGGTGGTGGACCGACTCCCTGGGATTGGTCCCAAAACCAAAGAGCGATTGCAGCAAGTGGGGATCGAAACGATTGAGCAATTGAAGCATGCCCCCTTTGAAGTGCTTGCTCAGACTGTTGGAACCTTTGCTGTCAGTCTGAAAAAGTACGCGATCGGTCAAGATCACCGCGAAGTCATCACCGACTGGGAGCGGAAATCACTGACCGTGGAACAAACTTACGAGAAAGATTTTCATCAGCTCGAGGCCGTTTTGGAACAAGTCCCAGAATTGTACGAAGATTGGCATCACAGATTTTCAAAAGACCCCGAGAATGCGAGCCGAATCAAATCTTGGGTGGTCAAAGTCAGATTCAGCGACTTCCGAAGATCCACCTTAGAGCAAAGCTCTTCACAAGTTCCAAAAATCCATGATTTTAAAGAGCTCTTTAAAAAAATCTGGGCCCCAGATCCTGGCGAATTAAGATTGCTGGGCCTGGGAGTGAGATTTTCAACAGCAGACAAAAAGAAAGAACTTCCCCAGGAAGATCCGCTGCAGCTGAAATTTGGGAATGCTCTAGATTAGAAAAATCTCGTACTGCTCTGTATGATATCCAGGTTCAATTTTGAAAGCGACAGAACGCCCGAGTTTCTTCTCGATAAAATTCAACGCTTCACCTTCGGTTTGATAGATCCAATCCACAACGTCAGAATGACAGTGCACAACCACGTTGATTTTCTTATTGTGGGAAAGATCTGGGGCCTCGCGCTCGAGCTCTCGGAAAATTTCGGCAGCAATCGTCGATTTTCTTTTTATATAGCCCTTACCCTCACAGTAAGAGCAGGGCTCTGCTAAGGTTTTGATGAGGCTTGGCCGAATTCTTTTTCGAGTCATTTCGACTAGGCCCAGTGGAGACATGGAAATGATATTTGTTCGAGTCCGATCTTTTTGCAGCTCTTCCGAGAGGGCTGCCATTACTTTCTCACGGTGAGATTCTTTTTCCATGTCGATAAAGTCGATAATAATAATTCCGCCAGCATTTCTAATTCTCAGCTGGTGAGCAATCTCTTTCACAGCTTCTAAGTTTGTCTTCAAGATCGTGTCTTCGAGGTCTCGCTTACCAACATACTTTCCGGTATTCACGTCCACGACCACGAGGGCCTCGGCTTCATCGATCACAATATAGCCACCGGATTTCAACCAGATCTTGCGATCCATAGATCGAGAAATTTCGAGGTCGACTTCATACATATCAAAGAGCGGCTTGGGCTCTTGATAGTGGATAATGTTCTGCTTGTATTTAGGCATGAGCTGACTGACGAATTTCTCGACTCGTTTATGAACTTCGAGATCATCAACCCAAACGCAGGCCACAGATTCATTCATTAAATCTCGTAACGCTCTCAGTTCCACGTCGAGCTCTTGATGGATAAGGCCAACACCTTTTTTCTTCTCGTAATTCTTGAAAACTTCTTTTCCCAGTCGATCTAAATAATCGATGTCACTTTTGAGCTGATCTTCAGTCGCGCCTTCACCGGCAGTTCTGACGATCACGCCCCCTGACGGAGAAATCTTCTGTACAACATTTTTCAAACGATCACGTTCAGACTCATCCTCGATTCTTCTGGAGATTCCCAAATGGCGAACTGTCGGCAAGTAAACGACGAAACGGCCTGGAAGAGAAATGTGAGTGGTGAGGCGAGCCCCTTTCGTTCCAATCGGATCTTTCGCGACTTGAACGAGAATATGCTGACCTTCAGTGAGTAAATCTTGAATTGGAGTTTTGGTGTCTTTAATCACTTCATCTTCTTCGATCTCAACCAAAGGGCCATCACGATCTGGGTCGATGAATTCTTCCCCGTCTTCTCGAATATCTCCCACATAGAGGAAAGCTGCTTTTTCTAATCCAATATCGACGAAGGCCGCCTGCATGCCTGGCAAAACACGAATGACCTTTCCTCGATGAATTGTGCCGACCAAGGTCGGGTTTGTTCTTCGCTCAATTTTTAAGTCGGAAAGCACCCCCGCCTCAACATACGCAACGCGTGTTTCGTGGGGTCTTACATTGATCAGAATTTCTGCTGCCATATTGATCTCCAAGGGAACACATACAGGTAAATCGGACTTTTGTCAGGGCTAAATCATTTTAGCGTTCAGCATTCTTTGCCGATGAGCTTTTGGGAGAATTTATGGCTGTAATTCATGAGTTATTCAAATCTATGGTTGAACAGGGCGCTTCGGACTTGCATGTGACAAGTGGTGCACCGCCCTACCTACGGCTCCATGGAAACATGGCGCCCTTGAACTACAAAGACCTTTCAAACCAAGATGTTCAATCTCTGATTTTCGAAATCCTCACTGAAAAACAAAAAAAGTCCTTCATCGAAAAGTGGGAGCTTGATTTTGCTTATACAGTTCCAGGCATTGGCCGTTTTCGTGCCAACGTATTCATGCAGCGGAAGGGTTTGGCCGCGGTCTTCCGTGTGATCCCAGAAAAAATTAAAACGCCTCAGGAGTTGAGCTTACCGCCCGCGATCATGGATCTCATCGAAGCCGATAAAGGACTTGTCCTTGTCACAGGACCCACCGGCTCAGGAAAATCAACAACACTGGCGGCCCTGATCCATCATATTAACACCACGAAAGATGCTCACATTATCACTGTTGAAGATCCCATTGAGTTCGTTCATCAAAACGTGAAATCGCTCATCAATCAGCGTGAGGTTGGTGTTCATACTAAATCATTTGCCAATGCTTTGAAGTCCGCGCTTCGTGAAGATCCAGATATTTTGCTGGTGGGTGAGCTTCGCGATCTGGAAACCATTGCTCTTGCGCTGACAGCTGCTGAGACGGGACATCTTGTCTTTGGAACTCTTCACACTAATTCTGCAGCAAAAACAATTGATCGTATCATTGACGTTTTCCCCGAAGGACAACAGCAACAAATTAGAACTATGCTCTCTGAGTCTCTCCGTGGCGTGGTTGCACAAACTCTTTTTACACGAAGAGACGGGCATGGCCGTGTTGCTGCGTATGAGATCATGAAGTGCACGAAAGCCATTTCGAACTTAATTCGAGAAAATAAGATTCACCAGATTCACTCACAGATCCAAACCGGCTCCAAGTACGGAATGGTTCTATTTGAAAAGTCTGTGGAAGACCTTCTCAAAAAGGGGCTTATCAACAAAGCGGATGCCAATTCATTTTTGGGCAAAGACAGCGATGACTCGGGTCCTCAGTCCCCCGCAGATGTGAAAAAGGCTGTGTAAATTCTTGATCTTTTAGTGGTCCATGGTAGCTTTTCTGCCAGAAAAAGGAAAGCCCATGGAACAGAACTTAGCCTCTTATATCGATCATACTCTTCTGAAGCCAGAGGTTACACCCGACCAAATCGAAACTCTTTGTCGGGAAGCTGCCGAGCATCGTTTTTTTGGTGTTTGTGTCAATAGCTGCTATATCGCCCTTGCTAAAAAGTCACTGACGGGGACTTCAGTTAAGGTTGTTTCAGTGGTTGGTTTTCCTTTAGGCGTTATGGAGACTTCCGCAAAGGCCTTTGAAGCTCAAAGAGCTGTTCAATTGGGTGCTGACGAAATTGATATGGTGATTAACGTTGGACATTTTAAGGCGGGCAACTTCAATTACGTCAAAGATGATATCAAAGCTGTTGTCACGGCCGCTCAAGGTAAGCCCGTCAAAGTGATCTTAGAAACTTCCCTCCTCAATGAAGAGCAAAAAAGAAAGGCTTGTGAACTCAGTGTTGATGCCGGCGCTCACTTTGTGAAAACTTCCACTGGATTCGGTGGAGGTGGCGCAACCAAAGAGGATATTTTACTCATGAGATCCGTGGTTGGCCCAAAGCTTGGAGTGAAAGCCTCCGGTGGAGTTAAAAACACAGAACAGGCTTGGGAGATGATTAAGGCGGGAGCAACTCGCTTGGGAACGTCTTCCGGTGTTCAATTGGTTCAAGGTAAAGCATCTTCTGGAGGCTATTAGTTGAAGATCATTCCTGCAGAAGTCATTAAATCAAAGCGCAACAAGCAAGAACTCTCTGAAGAGCAAATTCATGATTTTATTCTTGGATATACCCACGGAGAGATTCCTGACTACCAAATGTCCGCTTTGCTCATGGCCATTTATTTCAATGGAATGACTGAGGCTGAAACATTAGCCCTCACAAAGACCATGCTTCACTCGGGAACCGTGGTCAGCTTCAGAGATGTTCCACAGTTTAAAGCAGACAAACATTCTACGGGTGGGGTGGGCGATAAGACCAGTTTGATCTTAGGACCTATCGTGGCCGCCTGCGGAGTCGCAGTTCCCATGATCTCGGGTCGCGGCTTGGGACACACTGGCGGAACACTGGATAAGCTTGAAGCTATTCCTGGGTTTAACACTCAGCTGAGCCTCGAGCAGTTTCAAAAGGCCGTTGCGAAAAAGCTCATTTGTTTCATTGGTCAAACTAAAGACATTTGCCCTGCAGATAAGAAAATCTATGCTCTTCGAGACGTCACAGCCACTGTGGAAAGTCTTCCATTGATCTGTGCAAGTATCATGTCAAAAAAACTTGCTGAAGGTATTGATGGTCTTGTCCTTGATGTTAAATTTGGCTCGGGCGCTTTTATGAAAACCAAAGAAGATTGTGAAAAGCTTGCACGGGCTCTGATGGGAATTGCGCACGGATATGGAAAAAAAGTGACCGCCGTTCTTTCCACCATGAATCAACCTCTGGGGGCTTTTGCAGGTAATGCCCTTGAAGTTCGCGAGTGTGTGGATATCCTCCAAAACTTAGTTCCTAAAGAGCCACATCAAAAAAGATTTTACGAAGAGACTCGGGAGCTCAGCTTAGTTCTCAGTGCTGAAATGCTTTTCCAGTCTGGAAAATACCAAGACATTCAAAGCGCTCGGGCGGGAGCTGATCAAGCCTTAACCTCGGGTGCTGCTTATCAGAAATTTCTTGAGCTTTGTCAGATTCACAGCGGGCGCCTCGAAGAACTTCCCAAGGCAAAAAGTTTTGTCGATGTGAGAAGTCCAGAGTCCGGATTTATCAGCTCAATGAATACTGAAAAAATTGGGATCGCAGGAATTCTGCTGAAAGCTGGAAGAGCAAAAACTTCGGATGTCATCGAGCCGACCAGTGGTTTCGAGTTTTTTGTGAAAATTGGAGATCAAGTCGAGAAGGGCCAGCCCCTCTTGCGGATTTATGGGAATGATCCCCATTTATTTGCTGAAGCAGAAAAGCTAGCTCTGTCGGCTTATCAGTTTTCACAGTCTCACGTCGCCACCGAACAACTGATTTGGAAAATCATCCACCCATGAGAGGGTCCCTATGAAAAATAGCTATCAAGTAAGTTTAAATTACCTTCGCGAAAATCTTGGCTCACAGTTCGACATCGCCGTTGTCCTTGGCAGCGGATTGGGCGCTTTTGTCAACGAGGTGAAGGTTGAAAAAAAGATTCCCTTTGATGCTGTTCCTGAAATGGTGCCAACAACTGTTGAAGGTCACTCTGGAAATTTTATTGCGGGAAAAGTTGGAGACAAGAAGATATTGATTCAGCAAGGTCGCCTTCATTTCTATGAAGGCCACCCCATGGAACTTGTCGTTTACCCTATTCGCTTGATGGCCCTTCTTGGAATTAAGACAGTCTTACTCACGAACTCAGCAGGTGGTCTTGGGGATGGCATGAAAGCCGGAGACTTTATGATTATCGAGGATCACATTAATCTGTTTGGAACAAATCCCCTTCTCGGACCTAATCAGAAGGAATTTGGCCCGCGTTTTCCCGATATGACTGAAGCTTACAATCGAAAACTCATCCAACAGCTTGAAGCTGTCTTCAGAAAGCTCAATCTCTCTTATCACAAAGGCATTTATGGCGGGCTGACGGGGCCGACTTATGAAACTCCTGCAGAAGTGAGATACCTCAAGCAAATCGGCTGTCATGCCGTAGGAATGAGCACTGTTCCAGAAACCATCGCCGCTCACCACATGGGAATGCAAGTCGCAGGCATTAGTTGTATCTCAAATTTAGCAGCTGGCATTTCGCCCAATAAACTTTCCCACGACGAAGTGACTGAGAATGCCAAATTGGTAGAGAAAGACTTCGCGAAAGTGGTTAAAACATTTATTGAAAATCTTCAGCCCTAAAGGCCTCTCGGAGAAATGGATCTGACAAACGTCTAGGATTCAATAATTTAGACTCATCTTGAGTCATCTTTGTCCGAAGAGCTAACCAGCGCCCGAAAACTTCGGGTCCTCAATACAGAGGCCAATGATGGCGCTGGAGTGAACATGAATGTGACTCAGACTCGGGTAGTATTTTGTGGTCTATTGAGCTTATTGCTCATCAGCTGTGCAGATACTAAATCAAGTTCTTCAGTTTTTCCCGAATCAAGCCAAGGAACAACGGGTTGTACGGCAGAAAAGCTGGAGACTCAGTTCATTGTTCAATGGGAAGATGGGCGGATTTCAGTTGAAAAGGGTGAAAACGCCGAGCTCTTTAAAGAAAACTTCATTGCTGATCATCTTCAAAATATCAAACATGTCGAATTCGACAAACCCATTCGAATCCAAGATTCAGCTGTTGAAAGACAAGCCCTGAACCCTCAGTTTTATGCACCCGATAACTGGCAAATTAGTTCTGTGAAAGCTGATCAGGTGTGGTCTCAAGGTGTCACAGGCCTTGGCGTCACAGTCGCCATTGTCGATGCTCCTGTGGACAGAAGACATGTTCAGCTGAGAAATCAAATCCAGACAAATCTTGCAGAGCTCAATGGTCGTCTTGGTGTTGACGATGACAACAATGGGTTCATTGACGATGTTTATGGTTGGGATTTTTTCAGCAATAGAGCGGATCCCTCACTCCCCATCTACTACGAAGATCACGGAACCCATGTGGCCGGTATTGTGGGTGCAGATCATTCTGCAGGTTCTATGCGAGGAATCGCTCCACAATCTAAACTGCTTCCCGTGAACTTCATGTCGGAGAATGGTGAAGGAAGCTTGGGTGGAGCTATTCAGGCTATGAAATACGCAGCCGCTCGTGGGGCTCGTATCATCAATGCCAGTTGGGGTGGATCATCCTGTTCTCAATCTTTGGCTGAGGCCGTTGCCGCTTTGAATGCCCGAGGTGTTCTCTTCGTTGCCGCTAGTGGGAACGATGGAGCTGATTTTGATTTTTCAAAAATGAGTTGGGTGTATCCCGCCGTTTACAATTATTCGCACCAGATCACTGTCGCTGCCACGAATAGGTTTGATTACATCACAGACTTTTCAAACAAAAGTTTTACCCTCGTTCATTTAGGTGCACCGGGATTTGATATCATCAGCACCGTGAACGGCGGTTACTACAAAATGTCAGGAACAAGCATGGCGACTCCGCTGGTTGCGGGAGCTGCCGCATTGCTGTGGAGCGCCAAGCCGCAGGCAAATGCGCAACAAATCAAACAAGCTTTGCTATCTGGTGTCGACGTATTTCCAGGTAAAGAGTCAAAAACATCCTCACGCGGCAGGATGAATGTACTTAAGTCGCTGGATGAATTACGGCGAATGATCCCGTGACACAGAAATCCCACGCATGGTAAAAATTCCTCTTTCCTTGGAAGAGGTTAACTATGCGTTATTACATTGGTGATTTGAAAAGTCATGTCGGACAAGTCGTTGAGCTCAAGGGCTGGGTTTACAACTCAAGATCCAGCGGAAAAGTAAAATTTCTAGAGCTTCGAGATGGCACGGGAATGGTTTCCTGTGTCTTCTTTGGCGGCGAATGTGAAGAGTCAGCTCTTGAGGTCTTTGAAAAGGTAACTCAAGAGTGTTCTGCAAAAATCACTGGGGTCGTTCGAAAGCATCCTAAGCACGACAACGTTTTTGAAATTGGCGCACAGACTTTGGAAATCATTGGCCCTAGCATTGATTATCCTATTTCACCCAAAGAGCATGGTGTGGATTTTTTGATGGAGAATCGCCACTTATGGATTCGCTCCAAAAAGCAAATGGCTGCATTGCGAGTTCGCCATGAGCTGATCACCGCCATCCGAGATTTTTTTGATGGCCGTGGCTTCACGCTCACAGATGCTCCGATCTTCACTCCATCAGCGTGTGAAGGAACGACGAATCTTTTCGAAACTAAATACTTTGACGAAAAAATGTACCTCTCTCAGTCTGGCCAGCTTTACATGGAGGCGACAGCCGCTGCTCTTGGTAAAGTGTATTGTTTTGGTCCTACTTTCAGAGCTGAGAAGTCAAAAACAAGAAGACATTTGATTGAATTTTGGATGGTAGAACCTGAGGTTGCTTTTAATGATATGTACGACAATATGGATCTTGCCGAAGAGTTCGTTGAATATCTGGTCCAAAGATCCCTCACAAACTGTGCAGAAGAACTTCGCGTTTTAGAGAGAGATATTTCAAAGCTTCAGCCAGTCAAGCGCCCTTTCCCACGTCTTCATTACCGAGAAGCTGTCGACATGATTTTGAAAGAGAATCCGGAATTCAAAGTTGGCGATGACTTCGGGGCTCCAGATGAAGCCATTGTCTCTGCAAAATTTGATCGGCCCGTTTTTGTTCACCACTTCCCTGCTGCCGTCAAAGCGTTCTACATGAAAGAAGATCCCAAAGATCCAGGGTATGCGATGGGAAGTGATTTGCTGGCCTCTGAGGGTTTCGGAGAAATCATTGGTGGCGGTCAGCGTGAGGACAATTTAGATATTCTTCAAAAGAAAGTCCATGAACACGGACTCAAAGAAGAAGACTTCAAATGGTATTTGGATCTCAGAAGATACGGCACTTTCCAGCACTCGGGATTTGGCTTAGGTCTTGAGCGAACTGTCGCTTGGATCTGTGGTCTTCCGCATGTTCGAGAAACAATTCCATTTCCAAGACTTTACGGAAGAAGTTACCCATAACTCGCAAAGGAGACTCGATTGGAACCACAAGAGCTCACAACATCATTGAAAATTGCAGATCTTGATAAAAGAAATGAAGCCGCCATGTCCGGTGGCGGCTCCGATCGAGTGGCTAAGCACAAACAGGGTGGCCGACTCACAGCGCGAGAGAGGCTAGATATTCTTTTGGATCCCGGAAGTTTTGTTGAGATGGACCGATTTGTCACCCATCGTTGCGGCAATTTCGGAATGGAAAAAATGAAAAGTCCTGGTGATGGAGTCATCACGGGTTATGGCCGGGTGAATGGCAAATTGGTTTACGTCTATTCTCAAGACTTCACCGTCATCGGTGGATCCATGTCTCGCACTCAGGCTAATAAAATTTGTAAGATCATGGACCTCGCGATAAAAAATGGCGCTCCTGTCATTGGCCTGAATGACTCTGGTGGGGCACGGATTCAAGAAGGCATTGAATCTTTGGCGGGATATGCTGATATTTTTGTGAGAAACACGATGGCTTCCGGAGTCGTCCCTCAGATTACAGGGATTATGGGGCCATGTGCTGGGGGGGCCGTCTATAGTCCGTCCATCACTGATTTCATCTTCATGGTGAAGGATTCAAGTTATATGTTTGTGACGGGTCCCGATGTCATTAAAACAGTGACTCACGAGGATGTGACTAAAGAGGCTCTCGGCGGAGCGCTCACTCATTCTCAAAAATCAGGCGTGGCACACTTTGCCTGCGAAGATGATAAGCACACGCTGCTTTTGATCCGAGAGATGTTGGGATTTTTACCATCCAATAATTTGGATGATCCACCCACTCTTCCCACTCAGGATCGTCCTGATCGCATTTGCGAGACGCTCAATTCTGTCATTCCAGATAGTCCAAAAAAGCCGTACGACATGCTGAGTATTATTACGGAAGTGGTTGATGAGCATTACTTCTTGGAAGTGCACAAGAATTTTGCTCCGAACATTATTATCGGATTTGCAAGATTGAATGGTCGCAGCGTGGGTATCGTTGCCAACCAGCCTCAAGTCCTCGCCGGCTGTCTCAACATCGAAGCCAGTCGAAAAGCAGCACGGTTTGTGAGATTTTGTGATGCTTTCAATATCCCTATTATTTCATTTGTGGATGTTCCTGGATTTTTGCCAGGCACAGATCAAGAATGGAATGGATTGATCACTCATGGAGCCAAGCTCTTGTATGCCTACGCTGAAGCTACCGTGCCAAAGATTACTTTAATCACGCGAAAAGCGTATGGTGGCGCTTACATCGTTATGGGATCAAAACTTTTGAGATCAGATGTGAACTTAGCTTACCCCACAGCAGAAATTGCAGTGATGGGGGCAGAGGGTGCTGTGAACATTGTGTTCCGAGAAGCCATCGCAAAAGCGAAAGATCCCGTCGCAGAAAAAGCCAGATTGATTAAAGAGTATGAGCAGATGTTCGCAAATCCTTATGTCTCTGCAGAGCTTGGGCTCACGGATGAAGTGATCGAGCCCGCACTGACTCGCCGAAGGCTGATTGATGCGATGGAAATGTTGAAAAATAAGCGTGATATCAATCCAGCGAAGAAGCACGGAAATATCCCTCTTTAGGAGCAAGTATGTTTAAAAAAGTACTCATTGCTAACCGCGGGGAAATCGCAATACGGGTGACAAGAGCGTGTCGAGAGCTCGGTATTCATGCCGTGGCTGTCTTCTCAGACGCAGACCGCGACAGTTTGCATGTTTTCTTAGCTGATGAAGCTTATAATATTGGCCCGGCCCCATCGATAGATTCTTACTTACGAGCCGACAAAATTCTTGAAGTCGCTAAAAAAGCTGGCGTTGATGCCATCCATCCAGGTTATGGATTTTTGTCTGAAAATGTTCACTTTGCTCGTGCCTGCAAAGAAAACGGGATTACTTTCATCGGCCCTACTCCAGAGAATATTGAAGCGATGGGAGATAAGTTATCGGCAAAAGCTTTGATGAAAAAAGCTCAGGTCCCTTGTGTTCCTGGAAGTGATGGCCCTGTTGAAACAGTTGAAGAAGCCATGAAAGTGGCTCAGAAAATTGGTTTTCCAATTATCATCAAGGCTTCCGCAGGAGGCGGCGGTAAAGGAATGCGTGTTGTAAGAAAAGATTCTGAGCTTGAAAGTGCCTACCGAGCTTGTCGATCTGAAGGTCAAAACTATTTCAAAGACTCAACCGTCTATATTGAGAAATTTATCAACGATCCAAAGCACATTGAGATTCAAGTTTTTGGAGACACTCACGGCAATGTCATTCATCTTTTTGAACGTGAGTGCTCAGTGCAAAGAAGACATCAGAAGCTGATTGAGGAGTCCCCGTCTCCTTCAGTTCCAGCAGAAGTTCGTAAAGCCATGGGGGGTGCGGCTGTGCGGGCCGCCAAACAAATTGGTTATGTGGGCGCAGGAACTTTAGAGTTTATTTTTGATAATTCTTCTAAAGAGTTTTACTTCATGGAGATGAATACACGTCTTCAGGTAGAGCACCCAATCACTGAACTTGTGACGGGTGTGGATCTGGTTAAAGAACAAATTTTTGTTGCCCTTGGAAATAAGCTTTCTGTAACACAGGATCAGGTGAAGCAAAAAGGACATGCCATCGAAGTTCGAGTTTGCGCTGAAGATCCGATCACTTATCAGCCAAGCCCTGGGCTCATTCGGGCCTGTCGACATCCGCAAGGCCCTTTTGTTCGCGTCGATTCCTACGCATATCCTGGTTACGAAGTGCCAATCTATTACGATCCAATGATCGCTAAGGTTATCACTTGGGGCGAAACTCGGGAAGAGGCCATCTCAAGAATGGATCGCGCGCTGTCAGAGTTCATTTTGTCTGGGATTAAGTCGAACATTCAACTTCACAAGACCATTCTTCGCCATGAAAAGTTCCGTGATGGATCTTATACGACTCAGTTCTTAGAGAAAAACTTCGAGCTTTTAGAGCCGGAAATTTTTAGAGAAGTTCCGGATGAAGTGTTCCTCATCGCCGCAGCCATCACCGCATTCAATGATCGAAAATCGAAAGACGTTCGACACCTGAATGTTTTTTCGCAATGGAAACGCGTCGGCAGAAAGATGCAGTTGAGGTTATAGCATGTATTTCGAAGCAGAATTAAAAGGCAAAAAATATAAGGTCGATGTCGTAGAAACGAGAGCTTTCTGGAAAATTTCAATCCAAAAAGACGGTGAGGGTTGGCAACACTTTGACTTGAGCAAAGAAGATTACAAACGATCAGAGAGCTACTTTAGCTTTCTTTTCAAAGGCGTTTCCTATCTCGTTGATGTTGTTGGACAGGACACTCTTTATACGGTTTATACTCGAAATTCCTTTCAGAGCGTCAAGATTTTCAATGATGAAATGCTTCTCCACGAGTCACTGAAGCGCGGCGGAGGCATGGGTGGCGATAAAGAGCTCCGCAGTGGAATGCCTGGCAAGATCATCGAGATCTTTGTGAAGCCAGGTGACATCGTAAAAGCCAATAAGCCCCTGCTCATCATGGAAGCCATGAAAATGGAAAATGAAATGAGATCCACCGGCGAAGTCAAAATCCGCGAGATCTGCGTGAAGCAAGGCGACTCTGTAGAGAGTGGCGCTGTTTTAATCAAATTTGATCCTGTTTAATCCCAAGATTGAGCATCTGAAGATCCCTGCGCTTGAGCTTCAGATGCTTTCTTTTCGAAGAATCGAACTAAAACAACAGAGACTTCATAGAGAGCAATCAAAGGCAAAAGCATCATCAACATGCTGAAAGCATCTGGCTGTGGAGTGACGATGGCCGCCACAAAAGCCAGAAGAAGAACAGCATATCTTCTGTTTTTACTGAGAAAACTTGAAGACACGATACCAAGCATACCTAGTAAAACTAAAACAAGAGGCAATTCAAAAGACAGTCCGAAGGCTAAAGATGTCATTAAAAAAAAGCTTAAATACGCATCAATGGTGATCATGGGTTTATCCATGGTTCCACCAAAGCCGAGCAAGAACTCAAAAGCTGTTGGTAACATCAGATAGTAAGAGAAAAGAACGCCCAGAATAAAAAGAACAGAGCCCGAAACAATGAATCCAAGAGCTATTTTCTTTTCTTTTTTATAGAGAGCTGGAGAAACGAAAGACAAAATTTGAAAAAGCCAAAATGGAGTCGTCAAAAGGATCCCGCCAAAAATAGAAACTTTGATATGGGCAATGAATTTATCCGCGGGTCCTGTAAAAACTAAACCACCCTCTGGCAAATAGGGCAAAATGGGCGAACGAACAATTTCGAAAATCTTTTCAGAGAAATAGTAGCAAACAAGCAGCCCTAAGAAAATACCCCAAGCAACTCGAATCAGACGAACTCTGAGTTCTGTCAGGTGTTCAATCAATGTCAGCTTATCACCTAGACTCATACGGGATCTTCTTTTTTCTGTTCGACTGGCTCTTGGTTCTTGGGAGCGTTTTCCTTGAAGAGATCTTCAGGCTTCATCTCAGGATTAAATCCTGCTTGTGTTTTGAATTCATCTTTCAAACCATCTGTCGAGCGCTTAAATTCGTTGATAAGACGACCCAAGTTCCGAGCAAGTTCCGGAAGTTGTTTGGGGCCAATAATAATCAAAGCAAGAACCCCAAGAACTACCATTTCTGTAAAGCCGATATTGAACATGTCTTCTATTGACCATAGTCAGAGACCTTAACCAAGTTTCATTGCGCCGAGCTATTGATCATCTTGCTGTGAAGCTTTGGCCTGATCCAGCGGAACTGTAACAACTCCAGCTTCCGCCAAAAGTTCGCGTGCCAATGAGGAGCCGGTTCTGATGTATCTTTCATAGAGTCTCAACAGATTGGAATTGTTCTGAAGATTTGAAGCCTGACTGATGTAACTTAAGACTTCCACAAAATCCACAAATCGGATTGAGAAAGTTCGATACAGTTGAGATGAAGTGTCCTCTTTCACGACATGGGCCAATTGCCCGTAGGCCGCTCCACCCATTTGAATATAGTAGTCCACATCCACAAGTTTTCGATTGAGGGAATCTGCAAAAAAGCCACTAATGTAAAGACTTTTGTCTCCAAGGCTTCTGAGAAGCTCAATTCGTTCATGGGCTTCCACTTGATTCGCTTTTAAAAAGAGCTCAGCTAAAGTTTCCTGATTCTGATTCAGTTGCTCAGCAAGCATATATTTCTCGAGTAAAGAAACAAGATAGGACTGAATGTAGGAGTTGCCTTTGATTTTACGATGTTGAAAACCTGACTCTACCATCTGTCGAAAGTAGTCATTTGGATTCAAAAAAAGCTGTGAGCCATTTCCTGGATTACCCATATCTCTATTATCGGATGGACCCATGGTCGAGATAAAGGCCCTTGTCTCAGACTAAGACATTCAGTCTCAATTTCTAGACTGATGTCGAAAGATTCAATTTATTCTCTCTATCACGAACCCTTATGTCACTTTAATGTCTACAGGGCCCACCACTGAGATCACCTCTGGCTGAGTAAAAATTCGCTCAGCGACTCGTTGAACATCTTGTGCTGTGACGGCGAAATACTTCTCTGCAGCTTGGAATGTTTCTTGAGCATCCAAATCATAGATATCTTCATAGATCAAAGAACTCGCAATCGCACTCGTTCGCTGCAGATCTATGTCATGGCGACCCACTAAGTATCTTTGCGCGCGTTCGAGCTCATCGTTGGAGACTTTGTCCTGAACGAGTTTTTCAAACTCTTCTCTCATCATTCGCAATGCTTTTTCTGTCTTCTCTGGCGAGCAGCCAATATAGGCTCCAAAACTTCCTCGCTCAACCCCTTCCATTCTCAAGGGGGCCACCGAATAAGCTAATGAATTTTTATCTCTTAGTTCGAGGAAGAGTCGTCCACCCTGTCCAGCTAATACGGATTGAATGATATGAAGAGCATAACGATCCGGATCATTCATCTTGAGGCCTGAAAAACCGAGAACCAGATGAGACTGCTCTTTCTTCGAGAGCTCAAAAACTTTCTGACTTTGGGTCGGTGGCTGATAGGTATGCTCAATATGCGCCTTCTTTCCTTGAGGAATTGACTCAAAGACAGATTCCAGTGCTTCTCTCCAGATGGACTCGTTGAAAGCCCCCGACACTACCAATGTTAAGTTTCCTCTCTTTAAATGTTTTTTGAGAAGATCTTTCACTCTTATCTGAGTAAAACTTTTTACTAATTCAGCATCGCCGAGCATGTCATTTCCATAGGGGTGGCTGGGGTACAGGAGCCGGCTAAAGTTCCGCATACAAATCTGAGAAGGATTGTCTTTTTTGCTTTTGATTTGCTCGAGCTGGATGATTTTTTCTCTTTCGACGACATCGGTAGGAATCGTAGAGTTGACTAAGCAATCGAAGAAGAGATCTGCCAGCTGTGGCTCAAAAAATGAGAGGCCCTCAGCGCCAACTCCGATGGAGTTTCGACCCGTTAATGGTGAGACTCCAGCTGCCAGTCGCTCGATCTCTGCAGAAAGTTGATATTCATTCCTGCGATGAGTCCCTGACAACCAAGTTTTTCCAAGAAGCTCTGTGAGGCCCGCTTCGCCTTTTTCTTCCGCGCGAGTCCCCCCAAGCATCACGGCTCGAGCCGCAACTGTATGTGTTGACTCAATCGGATAAAGCAAGACGCGAACTCCAGACCATTCTGTGATTTTAAGCCCGGTCTCTTTGATTCTTTTCTGTTTACCTGAGAGTTTTAGTGAGCGATCCCCTTTTTCTTGGGTGGACACAACGCTGGCTGATTTCATAGCAAAGTTTTTGAGCCCTGTTTTCAGAATCTTTTCGGCTTCGACCTTGTCTCCATTTGTCACATAAGTAACCAGGGCAGATTTAGGGTTTAAGTATTTTTTTGCCACCCTCAAAACATCTTTGACGGTCACCTTACGAATTTCCTTATTGTGGGCCTCAAAGGCCTTGGGATTTCCCACGAGAAACTCAGCTTCACCCACTTGACGTGCCCAACCATCGACCGTTTCAGCAGAGTAGTACTTGTCACTTTCAAGATTGATTCTGGCCTTTTGAACCTCAGCTTCGGAAACTCCGTACTTGAGAAAGTCGGCAACAGTTTCAGAAATCGCCTGTAACGATACACTGAGTTTATCATGGTTGAGCCCACTGGATAGCATCACAAGACCTGCTTGTTGCGGTGAAAAAACACCTGCCCCAATGGAATTAACAAGCGGCTCCTGAATCCTCAGTCTTTGCACTAATCGCGAAGACTCGCCCTGGCCCAGAATCAAACTCATCACCTCAAGTGCTGCAACATCCTTGTGGCCAATTTTAGGTGCCGGCCATGAGAAATACAGGATTGATTGTTCAAACTCTGTCTTCTCGACGGAAATTTTTCCTTTGGGCCACGCCGGGACTGCTTTTCGCTTTTTGCTTTTGACTTTGAGATCTCTGAAGGGAAGAAAGAATTTCTCGACTTTCTTCTTCATCGATGTTTTTTCGAAGTCACCAGTGACCACCAGAAACATATTTCTGGGAACATATCGTGACTCGAAATAGTCTTTGATCTTCTTCTTTGACCAAGATCTGACATTCTTTTCGTAGCCAATCACCGGAATACCGTAGGAGTGGCCCCTATAGGCAGATGAAAACAAGAGCTGGCTTGCTCTCCGGCCAAGGCTATCTTGCCCACGCTTAATTTCTTCGATGACAACTTCACGCTCATTTTCGATTTCCGACGCGTCAAAGAGTGGTGACCCCATCATTTGCGAAATTGAGTCGAGGGCAACATCTTCGAACTGCTTGGAAATTGTCACATAGAACACCGTCTGATCAAAAGACGTATAGGCGTTGAGTTCCCCACCCGAGCCCTCAATTTGAGAAGCGATCTCACCCACTTTGAACTTCTCAGTTCCTTTGAAAACAAGGTGTTCGATAAAGTGGCTAATGCCTTCTTCACCCTTGGTTTCATCAGCACTGCCAGTTCTCACCCACATTTGAACTGACACCACCGGTGACTTGTGACTTTGAACAAGAATTACTTTTAAGCCATTTTTCAGTTGATATTTGTGGATCATCTTTTACAAAGCTCCTATGAGTTTCGGGATCTATATTCACATTCCATATTGCCTTCAGAGGTGCACCTATTGTGACTTTGCCACATATGTTCACTCCGAAATTCTTCCACCACCCAAATACTTTGATCTTTTGAAAAAGGAGGCCGCATTTTCTGCTCACCTTTTTCCGAAAGGACCTCTGAGCACAGTGTATTTTGGGGGCGGAACTCCGAGCCTCATCGACTCTTCCCTGATTGTAGACCTGATTCAGAACCTGAACAACTTGGGTTTCACGACTGGACCAGAAACAGAAATCACTCTCGAAATCAATCCTGCCACCATTGATTCGAAAAAAATGGAGGACTATTTAAAGGCGGGGATCAATCGTTTTAGTGTCGGCGCACAAACATTTAATGATTCGCTGCTGAAGAGTGTAAATCGCGAACACAACTCACGGCAAACCCGAGAAACACTCGCCTTTTTGAAGTCCTACCAGGTGAACTACTCTTTCGATGTGCTCTTTGCACTGCCGGGCCAAAGTCTTGAAGATCTTCATCGAGACCTCGATGAAGTCGTTAACTTTGGACCTCAGCATGTTTCGCCTTACTGCTTAACAGTGCCCGAGGGCCACCCTCTTTCCAAGGTTCGCTTGAGCGAAGACACTCAAATAAAGATGTTTGAAGTGATTGATCAGCGCCTCAAAGAGGCTGGTTATCTTCAGTACGAGATTTCAAATTATTGTCGTCCTGGATTTGAATCGAGACACAACACTTTGTATTGGACAGATCAACCCTACTGGGGAATAGGACTTAGCGCACATAGCTACATGCCCAAAGTGGGGGCTTTCGGGAGAAGATTCTGGAATCCCCCGAGTATCGGAGCTTACCAATCACTCCTTGAGAGCCTCGCTTTGGAGCCGAGGACTCCCGGAGAATACTTGCCTGATCAGTTCCGAGAAGACCTCGAAGTCCATCAGTCTTTGACTGATTTCTGTCATACCTTTTTGAGAACAGCGTCTGGCCTGAGTCTTGATGAAGTCCAAGCAAAATATGGGGCCAAGATCTCGCAAAAAATTGCAGAAATATTGAGATCTCAAGCTGAAATAGGGCTGGTTAAATGTGATGACGGGGCTCGTTATTCACTGACCTCCGAAGGCCAACTGGTGAGCAATCAAGTTTACGCTGCGCTCACCTTCTTACCTGGAGAAATCTCCCTCTAGAAATACTTGACCAATCCTTGTGAATTCCCATGTTAATCAGTAGATTATGACTTTGTTTTCAGGAGGATTTTTATGTCTGATTCAACTCAAAATTCTGAGGGTGGTTCTCCAAATTCAGCGACTTCAAATGAGGAGCTTCAAGCTGCTCAAGCTTTGGCTGATAAGTTTAAAAATGACTACCTCTATTTACGAGCAGAGTTTGATAACTATAAAAAACATTCCATCAAGGAGCGCTCTGATTTAGTTAAGTACGGTGGAGAGCGTTTGGCGATAGAGCTGCTGGGAGTCCTTGATAACTTCGAGCGTGCTTTAGAAATCCAGGTCACCGCAGAGAATTTTCAGACTTTTGTGAAAGGTGTTCAGATGACAGCCTCTGAACTCAAAAATGTCCTTTCAAAGTCTGGTATACAAGAAGTCCCAAGTTTGGGATCCCCCTTCGATCCCAATGTCCATGAGGCTCTGGGGGCAGAGCCTACTTCTGAAACTCCAGAAGGTCATGTCGTTCGTGTTTTCAAAAAACCGTACAAGCTCCATGAGAAGTTAATCCGTCCAGGACAAGTCATTGTTGCTAAGGGTGTAAATAGCTAAGATGGCCAAGAAAGATCTTTATGCCGTATTAGAAGTCTCTCGAACTGCTTCACCTGAAGAGATTAAAAAATCTTTTCGTAAAATGGCGATGAAGTATCACCCTGATAAAAATCCCGGTGACAAAAAAGCTGAAGAAAAATTTAAAGAGTGCACAGAAGCTTATGAGATCCTCAGTGATCCTAAAAAGCGTGAAATGTATGACCAGTTTGGCTTTACCGGTGCCCAACAAGGAGCCGGTGGGTCAGGAGGCCCAGGACCAGGCTTTGGCGGCTGTGGTGGGGCTGGCGGCTTTGGCGGCGGGAATTTTGATAACGATAGTTTTCAAGATATTTTTGGCGACATTTTCGGGGACGTCTTTGGCGGCCAAAAGGGATTTCGTGGGCAGCGCAAATCTCGAGGGTCAGATCTCCGTTACACTTTAAATGTTTCGTTTGAAGAGTCTGCAACAGGAACAGAGAAAACAATTTCATTTCTGAGACAACGGAATGGTCGTGATGAAACGGCCAAGCTTCTGGTGCGCGTCCCTGCCGGTGTGAAACACGGTCAAAGATTGAAATTGGGATCCGAAGGCGATGCCGGCCTGCAGGGCGGACCTGCTGGGGATCTCTATGTCATTATCAATATCCAAGAGCATCCGCTTTTCAAACGCGAAGAAGACGACCTTTTGTTAGATATCCCAGTCACTTTTATCGATGCTATTTTAGGCTCTGAAGTTGAAGTTCCAACTTTGACTGGCAAAGCTGTCGTAAAAATTCCCCCTGGAACTCACTCTGGCCAAATATTTAGACTTAAAGGGAAGGGCTTCCCCCGCGGAGGTGGCTTTGGCTCGGGGGATATGCTCGTTAAGTTTCTGGTGGATACGCCTTCAGCGCTCACATCTCGACAAAGAGAACTCCTCCAAGAATTTTCAAAAACCATCGAAGACACACCACAAGTAAAATCCTTCAAGGAAAAGATGAATCAAATTTTAAGGACTCGAAAATGAGAAAATCCCTTTTTGCCTTTCTCGCAATTCTAATGCTAGCGTCGTGTGCCGTCTCAACAGTGCGTGATATTCCGAGCGCTCCTCGTAATCAAGTCGCTCGCCCGGCGCCCCCGCCGAAGGTGAATGTTCCGCAAGTTGCGCCTGAGGCCCTTTTCAGCCAAGGTCAAAAATTCTACCAAAATAAGGACTTCAACAAGTCCCACGAATTTTTTCGAACTGCTGCCGAACGCTGGGCTGGTCAACCAAAATCAGGGGAGGCCTCACTCTGGGCTTTGCGTTCCCTTGCGCGCGCTCAGCGACATCACGATGCCTATGATTATTCCGGTGAGATTTTGACTCGCTTCACTTGGGTAGAGAGCAACCACTCAGAAATCTTGCAAACACGACTCAGAGCTGCTGAGGCCATTGGAAATATTGAAGGTGCGCTCTCAACAGCGCAGTCTGCACTCACCAATCCCAAGATAGCGAAGGATCATGAGATCTTTAGATTGGCTGTGATGAATCTGATTCAGGCTTCTCTTTCTGTGAAGGAGCTTGAATCTGTTGGCGAAGATTCCAATTGGCCCGATTCCGTTCGCTCGGCAGCCTACTTTCGGCTTGGCGAGCAGCATTTGCAGAACAATGACCAAGACTCGGCAAGAAAGTTCTACAGTCGTGCGACGATTTCAAATCAGGATAATGAGTGGGGCTTAAGAGCAAAAGAAATTTTGGAGCAACTCGAGGCCGTCCGTCGAGTCGCACCTCGAACGGTTGGGGCTGTCCTACCTCTCACGGGAAAAAATGCAGCCATGGGACAAAAGACTCTGAGGGGAATTCAAATGGGCCTGGGGCTTTATAACAATCAACCCTCAAGCTTCAAATTGGCTGTCGTTGACTCTGAGGGCTCGCCCGATGTGGCGCGCCGAGGTGTCGAGAAGCTCGTGAAAGAGGACAATGTTATTGCGGTGATTGGCAGCTTGTTGAGCCGTAACGCTCCTGCTGTTGCCTCTAAAACCAACGAGCTCGGAGTTCCAAGTATTGGTCTTTCCCAGCGCGCAGGGCTGACCGAAATGGGTCCTCGAGTGTTCCGAAATGCAATGACCAGTGAAATGCAAGTGAGATACCTCGTCAAAGTTGCCATGGAAGATTTAAAGATGAAAAAATTTGCCATCGTTTACCCCAATGATTCTTATGGGGTAGAGTTTGCAAATCTTTTTTGGGACGAAGTCCTTGCGCGCGGGGGACAAATTACAGCCGCCCAAACCTATTCTCCTAAGGAGGCGGACTTTAGAGACACCATTCAGAAGCTCACGGGGACCTTTTTCACAGAGGCAAGATCTGAAGAGTACAAGTTAAGAATCAAAGAATTGCAACGCGAGAAGAAAACAAAATCAATTCGTTCTGAGACCCCTGAAGATGTTCTTCCTCCCATTGTGAATTTTGATGGCGTCTTCATCCCCGACAGCGCAAGAGCACTTGGACAAATTTCTGCCGCTTTGTCTTATGCAGGGGTGAGAGGGCCTCGACTTCTGGGAACCAATCTTTGGAATAATCCTTCCGTCTCAAAGCGCGCAGGAAATTTTTCTGATAACTTGCTTTTTGTTGATTCGTTTGTATCCACCGATGTGGGATTTCAAAGCTCAAGATTTGTGAAAGATTATAAAAGCATTTTTGGAGATGAGCCGGGACTATTTGAAGTTCAAGGATATGATGCTGCTCTTGTCTTACGACAGTTGATCTCTCAAGGAGCAACTTCTCGAGAGAGTTTGTCGACAGAGTTAGCAGATTTGAAAGATTTTCCAGGAAGCTTAGGGCCCCTTTCTATTTCACAAGATCGCGAAATTCAGAGGCCATTACGGGCCTTAACCTTGATGGGATCCAATATAGTTCCCTTAGAAGTCCAATTATCTAAGCAATAAGAAGATTTGATGGGGGTTTTTTAACCCCTCGTCCTCCTTTGAGAGTCAGTAAGTCCAAATGACTAACTGACTAAGGAGGAGTTATGTCGATGACTTTAAGCCAAGAAACAATTCGAACTTGCAGGATCAAGTTGCTTTCGATGAAGCAAGATTTGCTCAATAGAGCACGCGTTTCGCGAATGGAATTTGCTCAGAATGATAAGAGCTCTGGGGATGAGATTGATCAAACTGTTGCACAGTTGACTGAAAATGCTCTTCTCGCTTCGCAGGAGAGAATCAGAATTCAATTGTTTGAAATAGAGATGGCCCTAAGTCGAATTCAAGCAGGACATTTTGGACTGTGTGAAGAAACTGGGGAGCAAATTGAAGAGCAGAGATTGCTTGCCATTCCCTATACAAGATTGAGCATCGAGGGTGCTGAAATCCGCGAGTCTCTTTCGAAAAGGTTCGCAACACCATGAATCAGAAACAGAATCTTACACGATTCATGACAGACCTAATGCAATCCACAGAGCCGGAAAAAAGGGGCCCTGTTTGGCCCCTTAAATTGTGGAAAACTCTAATTCCCAGTGTCGCAAATTCTGTTGATATTTTCAGCACTTAGATCTTTTTTGATGACTCCCCTAGTGCTTTTATTCATAACCCAGCCCATGCACTGGTAGTGATCATCCAAAGGGGGAAAAGATGAACGCGACCGACCTTAAATATTTTAAATCTTATTTGCTCGAACAGAAGGGCAACATTCTCAATAAGTCGACTGAGTTCCGCAGTGAGCAGCTGTCCTCAAAGCAGGGCCTGACTGATGAAGCAGAGGTTGCTTCTTTGGATAACACTTTAAGTCTTTCTATTCAGCTTCACGAAAGAGACCGCAGCGTCCTTTATCAGATTGAACGTGCGCTCAGTAAGCTTGAAGAGGGCTCCTATGGCCACTGTGAGAGCTGTGGGGATAATATCGGCGTCAATCGCTTGAAAGCTCGACCTTTTGCGAGTTTGTGCATTCAATGCAAAGAAGAACAAGAAGATCCTCGCAATTACTTGAATTAATAACTCAATCTTAGTCTATTAATCCTCAATGGATGAGGCTCGCTGACATGGATGTCAGTCCAATTTTCATTAAAAAATCATAAGTTGAGACATTTTCCTTAAAGCGCTCAGTACTGCAAACCGAAACAGCTATCACGGAAGTTTAATAATCCCGCTCGCGGTTTGCGGAGGAGCCATATGAGTTTTGACGACAAAGTAATCGACATCCCAGCCACATTACCCATGTTACCAGTGAGAGACATCGTAGTTTTTCCCTACATGATTCTCCCCTTGTTTGTAGGACGGGACTCTTCGATTCGTGCCGTAGAAGAAGCACTAGCTAAGAACAGACTCATTTTCTTGGCTTCACAAAAAGAGATTACTGAAGAAAATCCTTCTCCAGAGGGAGTTTACACGACGGGAACCATCGCCAAAATCATGAGGATGCGTAAGCTTTCTGATGGGCGCGTGAAAATTCTCATTCAGGGCGAAGCCAAAGGACGGATTAAGTCCTTCACAAAGACTTCTCCCAACTATGAAGTCGCTATTGAAAAAATTGAAGAAGCACAAAATTCCTCTTCGACTGTGGAGTTTGAAGCTCTAGTAAGAACTGCAAAAGAGCACATAGAAAAGATTATCGCTCTTGGAAGAGTGCTTTCTCCAGATATTCTTTTGGTTCTTGATGACGTTCAAGATCCAGGTAAGTTGGCTGATTTGATCGCCAGCAATTTAGGCATTAAAGTCCAAGATGCTCAGCGTGTTTTAGAAACTGCTGATCACCGCGAAAGGCTCAAGCTCGTCAACGAAATTTTGGCAGCAGAGCTTGAAGTTCTTCAGATGCAAGCAAAGATCAGAACTCAGGCTAAAGATGAAATGTCTAAGTCGCAGAGAGAATATTTCCTGCGCGAGCAAATGAGAGCCATTAAATCAGAGCTTGGTGAGAATGACTCTAAGTCTGAGGAGATGGAAGAGCTCCGGGAAAAGGTTCACAACGCTGGAATGCCTGAGCCCGTCGAGACAGAAGCATTGAAGCAACTGGCTCGCTTAGAGCGAATGCATCCAGATGCTTCAGAAGCATCAATGGTCAGAACATATCTTGATTGGATTGTCGATCTTCCTTGGAGCAAAAAATCTGAAGATATGATTGACCTCGCTAAATCAAAAGTAATTCTTGATGAAGATCACTATGATCTCGCAAAAGCAAAAGACCGTGTTTTAGAATTTCTCGCAGTGAGAAAGCTCAAGAGCACAATCAAAGGTCCAATCTTATGCTTCTGTGGCCCTCCAGGAGTTGGTAAAACCTCACTTGGTAAATCAATTGCAAAATCAATGGGTCGTGAATATTTCCGCATCGCACTGGGTGGCGTGAAAGATGAAGCGGAAATCCGCGGTCACCGACGTACTTATGTGGGCGCGATGCCGGGTAAAATTATTCAGGCAATGCGACAGGTGAAATCATGCAATCCAGTGATTGTTCTGGATGAAATCGATAAACTCGGAAGCGATTTCAGAGGGGATCCTTCAGCTGCAATGCTCGAAGTCTTAGATCCTGAACAAAATCATTCCTTCAGAGACAACTACCTGAATGTAGATTTTGATCTTTCAAATGTTCTTTTCATTGCGACGGCCAATGTGGTGGAGAACATCCCGCCGGCACTGAGAGATCGTATGGAGCTCATTCATATTTCTGGATACACTGAAAATGATAAGCTACTGATCACTAAACAGCATATTATTCAAAGACAGATCGAAGCGAACGGAATTACTGATAAGAATATTAAATTCACCGATGACGGTGTTAAGTTCTTGATCTCTCACTACACTCGCGAAGCAGGATTAAGAAACCTTGAGCGTGAAGTCGGATCCATGTGCCGTAAAGTGGCAAAGATGGTTGTTATGGGTGAAACTCAGTTTGTTGAAATTACGCCTGAGATCATTCCAGACCTCATGGGACCTCCTCGCTACCTCAGAGACGAAAAACTGCATGACTCACAAGTCGGTGTGGTGACTGGTCTCGCTTGGACTCAAGCTGGTGGAGAGGTTCTCTATGTAGAAGCTCTGAAGTATCGTGGTAAAGGCGGGCTGGTTCTCACTGGCCAATTGGGTGATGTGATGAAAGAGTCGGCTCATGCAGCAATGACTTATGCCCGAGCACATTACGAAGAGCTCAGCATTCCTGCTGATTTCTTTGAGAAGTGGGATGTCCATGTCCACTTACCTGCTGGCGCTATTCCCAAAGATGGTCCTTCCGCAGGTGTCACAATGAGTACTGCTCTTTTAAGCTTAATGACCGATACCCCTGTACGACATGACATTGCAATGACTGGTGAAGTAACCCTTCAGGGTCGAGTGCTTCCTGTCGGAGGAATTCGTGAGAAATGTTTGGCTGCTTTATCTCAAGGGATTAAAGACGTGATCATTCCTCTGGCGAACCAAAAGGACCTCGCTGATATTCCGAAGGAGTTTAAAGATAGCATGAACTTTATCTGTGTAGAAAATCTGGATGAAGTCTTTGCAGTCGCTTTTGATCGATCGGCGAAAGTTGGTAAGAAAGTTTCTGCGAGCAAGGCTGGCAAGAAGAACAAGGCCCCAGCCGCAGCATCAGCCGCATAAGCTAAAGCTTAGGATAATGCGTTTCCGAAAAGTGGGGCCGACCGGCTCCACTTTCTTTTTGTGCGTCTCTCAGTCTGAGGTTGTCACCTTCTAAGACTTTGACGAGTGTTTTCAAATCTGCAACTTCACCTTTGAGCTGAAGAATCTGCTCTTCTTTTTCTTGCAGAATTTGGGTGTATGCCTTTTTGAGCTCACTCAACAGGCGATTGGCCGCGGTGAGAATAGGTTCCTCACTGGGCTGTTTTTCTTCAAGGGAGGGGCCAGACATCGTCTTAAGGGAGGGGCGATGTTGACTGAGTGGCGTCACCAACTGGATCGGCTCATCGGCAATGAGGTATTTACCATCATCAAAAATGAACTTAATCTCATTCGACTTAATACGGCGTCTCAATGTAGAAATACTCACCTTGTGTTTCAGTGAATACTCAGTAATTGGAATCCATTGGGTCGACATAGTTTCTTCCTTCACTCTTGCCTACTCACTTTAGCAATCTTTAGGACCCTGTCAAACACCTGAGTAGTCTTCATATTTTTTATCCCCAAAAACTCGGCCGAAGTCTGGTTAGTCATATGATATTCCTCATTATTTCTAGACCTAGGGCTGTGGCTATCCATACCATTGTCCAGGTGCGCAAACTGGTTTTATTGAAAGAAACATGGAATACTTCCCCAATGGCTGTAAGGGTTAAAGACAAAAAGAAGATCGCTCTTGTTCTTTCCGGGGGTGGAATCAAAGCTGCTGCCTTCCATATTGGTGTCTGCCTAGCTCTGAAAGAAAAAGGCTTCAAATTCGCTGGTGGCTCAAAGGAGTATGTTCAGAGGAACTTTCCTGAAGATCAACCTATGACTATCCGAAGTTATGTCGGCTCTAGTGCTGGTGCTTTCGTCAGCGCTATACTTTCGGCTGGGTATTCATTAGAGGCTTTGGTAAATGCTTTCAATGTGGGTGCTGGCCAAAAGCCTCACTACCGTGATCACTCACTGAATAGCTTAAAGCCTATCGGCTATAAGGATGTCTTTTCAATTAACGGGAAAAACATCGTCAAGAGCCTACCTCTTTCGCTTTTGCGAAAGTCCTTTGTTTCTGGCGGTGTCGAAACTCTGATTAAAGATCGTTTTAAAATGAACGGTCTTTTCACGACAGATGCGGTTGAAGGCTATCTCCAACAGCAGGCTCTTTCCCATAACGACTTTAAGCAGCTTGGCGTTGATCTGTTTATTGTTGGCACCCAACTGAATCATACTCGAAAAGCCATTTTTGGGGCATTCAAGGAAACCACGAAAACCAGGAATCTGATGTTTGTGGACTATGCTAAGATCAGCCAAGCCGTCGCCGCCTCAATTTCTCTTCCGCCTATTTTTGCACCTTACGGCATCCCAACACCCGAAGGCAAAACCATGTATTTTTTTGATGGGGAAATTCGAGATACGCTTTCTACACATGTGGCTGCTGACCATGTCGCCGATCTTGTGATCGCCAGCTATTCAGTGCAACCCTATCATTACACGGAAGATGTCGGCTCACTTTCTAGCTTCGGAATACCTGCCATTCTCAATCAAGCTCTTTACCAGGTCATTCAACAGAAGATCGATCGCCATATCCAGCATCAAGCTGATATTAGCGCCATCTATAAATCCATTGATGGTTACTTTAAAGCTCAAAGGCTCCCCGATGAGCATCGAGAGAAAATCCTTGAGATCGTTCGTTCGCGAGTGAACTACAAGCCTGAAGTGGATTACTTGTACATTCATCCACGAGCTCAAAACTATGAAATGTTTTTTGCAGATCATTTCTCACTAAATCCACAAATTTTAGAGAAAATTGTGAGAGTTGGTTTCAAATCTGCCATTTCAAAACTCAGGCAGCTCGATCTTTAAAGCTCTCTCTTAAGAGAGAGCTTTTTCAACCGCTTCAAACAGCGGACCCGAAACCAGACCTAAGAAAACAACAAGAATTGCAGAAACGAGAATTGCTGTTTTCGTGGCTCTGAAGCTTCTTGGCGCTTCATCCTCTTCGCCCTCTTTCATGTACATAACAACGATGGGTCGTAAGTAATAGTACACGCTAATGACAGAATTGAGAACACCCCAAACAGCAAGCCATAAAAGGCCTTCGCCAATGGCTGCAGCAAACATATAGAACTTTCCGAAAAATCCAACCAAGGGTGGAATTCCTGCCAACGACAAAAGAAATAGGGTTAAACAAAATGCCATCAGTGGCCGTTTCTTGGCGTAGCCCGCGAGATCTTCAATTTTCACAGAAGAGTTTTCGTCCTTTTCAATCAAAGCAACGATTGCAAAGGCACCCAAAGTCATCAGAGTGTACGCTGCAAGATAGAAAATCACCCCTGATGCTGCAAAAGACATGTTGTCAGAAATTCCCGTGGTGATGACTCCAACCAAAAGATATCCCGAGTGCGCCACTGATGAAAAAGCCAACATTCGCTTGAAGTTGTTCTGAAGAAGAGCCGCCACGTTACCCACGATCATCGTAAGCACAGCTAACCACTGAAGAAAATCCAGCAGATTTTCTGAGCCCACCAGCGATTTGGTAGAAATAATTCTCAAAAAAGCAGCAAATGAAACGGTCTTGATCGCTGTCGCCATGTAGGCTGTGTGAGGCGTGGGAGCTCC
>JBKCXY010000049.1:0-6366 GCA_046315835.1 Pseudobdellovibrionaceae bacterium
CCACTGGGCACTTTCAGATGCTTTCTCAGCAAGGAGTTCTTCTTGATGACTTCGAGATTCCGAGGTCGCAGCAACACGGCTTAGAATTTTTTGAAAGCTCAGGATTTCGCTAGCCTCCACCTTTCCCGACCAAGGAAACAAAAGCCCGACAGCGAGGATTCCTACGATCGGCAAACTGGCTTTTGGGGAAATTCTCATTCCAAAGAAGATCCGATACAGTGCGGGCACCACAATGAGTGTCGCCACTGTCCCTGTGATGAGTCCTGAGATCATCGTCCACGCGAGCGGCGGCCACAAGCTTGAACTGTCCAAAGCTAAGGGTATGAGCCCCGCCAAAGTCAAAGTCGTGGTCAGGAAAATCGCACGGATTCGCCTTTGAATCGCCACTTCAAGGCTACCTGTTTCTTCCAGGGCCTCCAAGAGCAAGATGATATTATTCACCGAGATTCCCACCAAAGCCAAAAGACCCAATAAAGACATAAACCCAAACGGCGCCCCGGCTAACCACAGACCAGGAAACACTCCGAGAATCGTCACAGGCAGTGCCAGATTTGCAATTAACACTTTCCGGTAGCTCTTAAACTCCAGCAGCAAAAAGAGAATGAGCAATGCCATGGCAACAGGCACCACTTTCAGAATCGAAGTGTTTGCATCTCCGGCCCCTTCCGCATCACCACCCATTTCAAATCGCTCCCCAGCTTTGACTGGAAAACCAGAAATGATTCTCTCAAGATCACCTGAGAGTTCACTGAACGTCGATCCGGGCTGCAGATCTGACAGCGCCCGAAGATAAGTTTCTGAATTCTTTCTTCGAATCACTGGGACTGAATCCACTGCTGTAAAATGAACAAGATCGCCCACCAGAAAATCCCGATCTCTTCCTCGATAAGCTAAGGAATTTTTCAACTTTTCATCGGTCAGATTGAGATTTTCTTGGGCACGGACTCGCACGATGAGGGGCTCTCGCTCAAAGCGAAACACCGAGACTGGAATTCCCGTGGAATAGAAAGCTAAGAAAGCATTCACTTCACGGTTCGTGAAGCCCAAAGAAGCTGCAGCCAAGTCTTTGGTTTCAGCTAACCATGCTTTAAGCCCTGTTGCTTCATCCACTCGGATAGCTCTCATTTTTGAGTTGTTTTGAAACTCCCGCTTGAAGTATTGGCTGGCTTCTTTCAAACGGTTTTGATCTTCAGAAAAGAATCTCAATTCAACTTTTGCATTGATCGGAGGGCCTTGCTGTAAATACAAAGCCACAAAAGAGATCTCTGGGTACTTGGCAGAAAAATGTGTTTCTATATCCTGACCAAGAGCTTTCATGGAAACTCCGGATTTCACTGTCAAAAGCAATTGCCCCACCTGCGGAGCACGTTGGAAGTTGGGAATATTGTAATAAAACCGAGGAATATCTCCCCCGGCAAAAGCTGCGATTTGCGTGACTTCAGATTTTTTCTGAATGTAGGCTTCAACTTCCTCAACAATCTTTTGGGTCGCACTAATATCAGCACTTTGTTTAAGTTCCAGAGTCAGTAGAAACTCGTTTCGATCACTTTCCGGAAAGAATTCTTTCTTACCCAAAATAAGACCTAAAATAGAAACTCCAAAGATGACGGCTACTAAAACGCCCACTCTCCAAAGTGGACCCAGAGCCATTTGCGTAAAAATGTTCTCTAGAAATTTAAAAATTTGATCGACGCGTTTGGATGCCCTGGGCTTGATCACTCGTGCTGCCACGAGAGGTGCAAAGTAAAGAGTGACAAAATAGGAAGCCACCAACGTAATCATCGCCACCAGCGGAAGGGCCGTGACAAAGTCTGCCGTGCTTCCTTGGGAAGAATACATGGGCAAAAAAGCACAAATTCCAGTGAGTGTCGCAAAAGCCATGGGCCATCGAAGGTTCACTGAAACTTCTTGAGCTGCGACTTCTGGATCTTCACCGCTATTCACTCTGGTTTGCATTTGGTCGACGACAACAATCACATTATCAATGAACTGCCCAACTGAGATGATAAACGCTGCGATAGAAATTTGATGGAGCACTCCTCCCATCATAAAATAGATAAAGAGCCCCACTGACGAAATCACTGGCACCATCACAGTCACAAGAAGAGCTGTGCTTGGACCCATCAAAAAGACGAGGCACAGGGCAATGAGCAGCATCCCGCTCAAAAGTGACCACATCAAATCGTGAATGCGATCACTGGTGCGTTGAGGTTGATAGGCCACAACTTCCAATTTTAAAGGTTTCAATTTTTCTTGGATTGTTGGAACTTCGCTCATCAAACGGGCTCCGAAAGCCTCGATGTTCAGTCCTTCCTTGGCCACCACACCTATTCCAATGGCAGGACGACCGTTCCATCGAAAAATATTTTGAGGCGGATCAGATTCAATTCTGCGCGAAACTGAGAAATCTTTAAGCTTTACAGAAGTAAAGTTCCGCGTTTCAAACTTCAGATTTTCAAGACTTGACACTTCTTTGATATCATTCGCTTGATCGAGAACAATTCGCTCTCCTTGATTCAGTAAGAATCCTGTCTGGGCCCCAGAGTTTTTCTGCTGCAGACCATCCACCAATTGCAAAATACTAATTCCACGGTCGAACATTTTCTGTTCGTCAATCTCAGTACGAATTTCTAGCTGGGGACTGCCAAAAATTCTGACTTCTGCGACTTGTGAGTTTTTAAGGATTTCGTCTTTCACCTGATTGGAGGCATCGACCAGTTCCGGATAACCTGCACCAGTAACAGCAAAGATGACCGACTCAACATCAAGGACTCCATAGTCCAACACAGGAAGCTCTATTTGAGGGGGAATTTGACTTCGACTTCTCTCGATTGCTCTTTCGACTTCCCGCCAAGCTAGCGGGATATCCTTGACGTCATCTACAAGTTCTAATTGAAGAACGGCCACGTTCAAGCGAATCTCTACAGAGACTTCCTTGAGCTCTTCCACTTTTCCCAGCTCATCTTCTAAAGGACGCACCACCTGTCGGAATATTCTTTCAGGCGTAGCCCCGGGCACAATCACCCGCGCCAAGGCATTCCTTTTTTTAATGCGTGGATCTTCTTCGCGGGGCATTTGAAAGAAAGCCATAACACCCAGAAGCACCAAGACCGTTGTGATAAAATAGATGATTCGCCGATTGAGCATAGATAGACCTCACAGTAATGTATACAGTGTATACTCATATATATACAGTGTATACATTTATTTTATGGCTTGTAATCTGCTGAAATGACTGGGATAATAACCCCATGGCAACCACTCGCAAAAAAACAATCGAGAAAAAACCCAAAGGATCGTATCAACATGGGAATCTGAAAGAGTCTCTGTTGAAAGCGGCTTTTGCTTCCATTAAGAAGTCAAAAGAAGTGGCCTTTTCCTTACGAGGACTTGCCAAGATCGCAGGCGTCACTCCCATGGCGGCCTATCGCCACTTCCCCTCGAAAGAGTCAATTCTATTGGAGCTTGCCAGAGAAGGCTTTGAAAAACTAAGCCTGAGCTTTGAAGAGGTGCTGAAGGAGGACGCTTCTGACCTTCGGGCTTTGGGGATCGCCTATGTGGAGTTTGCCGTACAAAATTCAGTCTATTTTAAAGTGATGTTTCATCCCGATCTTCATGGCTCACAAAAGAGTTTTGAGCAACGCCCCGAAGATCAGAAAGCTTATCAGCTGCTTCTGAGCTGTGTGTCCATGAATCAACAAAAAGGCAGATTCAAAAACAAAGACACTGACGCCCTTGCCATCACTGCATGGTCCACAGTTCATGGCCTAGCTTCTCTGATGGTGAATGGAAACTTAGAAAGCAAGTACAGTAGCGACACTAAAGTTTCCAAGAAGATCATTGAGCAGACAACAGCGCTAGTGATCCAGGGTCTAGAGAATTAGGCCCTGAAGAAAAGAAAAAACCTATCTTCTACTGACAACATTCAGAGCGACATAAATTTCCGGCCCTTCATGGTAGTGGATAGCTTTAATCGAAGGCTCGGAACCCGAGATCAAATTATGAAAACTATAGTCTACTCCTCAAGCTGATACGATTTAATCCAATGGATGTGCTTTTAGTAAACATTGTTGACTATTTTTTGAATCAGTATTAGATTCGGCTCTTATCGCAACAGCGAGGAGCTTGTATGGCATTGGTCTTTCAAACGATCGGCAGTGGACCCAAAATTGTTTTTTCGCACGGCACACCCACCTACTCGGGTGAATACCTTCCAATCGCTCAAGAACTAAAGAATGAGTATTGCACTGTCCTCATAGACCACCTCGGATTTGGTCATTCTCCAAAGCCAGTTGATGCAGACTACTCAATAGCTGCACATCAGAAACGATTCTCTGAGACTCTACTGGCTCATGGGATGACTTCATTTCACCTTGTTGTGCATGATTTCGGAGGTGTGATTGCTCTTCCTTTGCTGAAAGATTCACGTTTCAAAATCTTAAGCCTGACAATTATGAATAGCTGGTATTGGCCGTTGGTTGAAACTGAACCCCAAATGAAACAACAGCAATTTTTAGTCAAAAGTGGTCTATTTCCCCTTCTTTACCGTTATCTCAATTTCAGCCCAAAGGTTCTGTACAAAATGGGCTGGGGAAAATCAGCTCCCTTTCCTAGAGATAGACATCAACACTACATGAATTTGTTCCCTACTTCTTCGGATCGAAGCGGAACCATCGGTTTCCTGCGAGCTCTCTTTGATTTTTCAAATAACTGCTGGTCCAAGTCGAGTGACTTATCTGAACTAAATGTTCCCGTTCAATTAGTCTGGGGCATGGAAGACAAATTGATTTCGCCAAGAAATTTAGAGCGCTGGAAAGAGATCCTTAAATCTAGCAAAGAAATACGTCTTGAGAACGTGGGACACTTCATTGCAGATGAAGCTCCGGTTGAGTTAACAAATTTGCTCAGAGATTTCCTATCTCAAGTAACGAAAGACAAATGAAGCAGAAAAACAAGTACACCCTTAAAGATGTCAAGGTCCACAAACAAGAATTAAATCTTGATCAGCCCTTAGCAAGATTTTTGATCACTTTATTCAATGAATTTGAAACAGAGCTGATCACACAACTTGAGTTCAACAAAGTACCCGATGTCACCCGTGCGGACATGAATGTCCTTCGAAATATTGATATCAATGGAACCACCGTTGTTGAAATTGCAAAAATGACGGGAGTTACAAAGCAAGCCATCAGCCGGCAAGTTGATTCCCTTGAGCAAAAAGGATACATTCGCAAAAAAGTTGATCCCGAAGATAAAAGATCCTCCCCAATTGGCTTAACCAAAAAGGGGGAAGAATTTGTAATGTTGGCAATCCAGATAATTCAAGGCATCGAGTCCTCTTACAAAAGAAGACTTGGCCAAGAGGCTTACCAGGATTTGAAAAAAAGCTTGGCTAAACTTTTATAGCCTAGCTAGGACCTGAGCATAACCGACACAAACTGAATCAAAATCCTGTCCCTGGTCTCTGCGACCGCCTCAATGGAGCCAACATTTCCTGATGAAATCTGCGTGTTCATTGGTGATTTCTGTTTCTTGTAAAACAAGAAACAGAAATTCCGTCCGATTTCCTTTTTTTCTCGAGCAAGCTATTTAGTTAGAGGACGGCGTTCTGCTGAAGGGACAGGATTTTGAGTCAGTTTTTAACCGACAAAGAATGCCCCTGTAGTGCACCCCATTGGCAACAACCAAAACTTGTAACTCAGAACTAAAGTTGATAATTTGCTCACATTGTTACTGTCTCGATAACATCTCTTTGTGGATAATCAATTCTTCAACCCAGAAATCATCTGCATAAAAGCCTGAGGGTCTTTCTTGGCAAGCTGGCTTACATTGAGCTCTTCACGGATTTCTTTGACTTTGGATTTACTAAATTCTGGTGGTTGCGCTGGAAGCTCAAGAGTCGTGTTTCTTAAGCTGACCTTTCCATTTTGAAAAGCCACGGCTTCTGTCCGTTTTCAGTGACCCACTTGTTGCGTGCGCTGGAGGAATTTAGAAAATTAGAAGTCGGCTTTGTTTCAATCACGGACCCGATTGATACCAATACCCCTCTAGGTGCAGCGGTATTCACAATTTTAGGTGCCGTTGCCCAGCTCGAACGCGATCTTATCGCCGAACGTGTTCGCAACGGATTGGCCAATGCAAAAGCAAAAGGGATTCGCATTGGTCGCTTGAAGACTCGTGATAGCGATTTAATCCGAAAACTTCGAGCCAGCGGTATGACCTACCGACAGATTGCAACCATTGCAAAATGTTCTTCTGGTGCAGTCGCAGCAGAATTGCGGGCATTGAAGGCCGCAACAATGCCGAAATGTCACTCAGCAAGAAGAAATCAAAGTAGCTGAGGCCAAGGACCACCCTCACCTCAGT
>JBKCXY010000050.1:0-9875 GCA_046315835.1 Pseudobdellovibrionaceae bacterium
AATGGCGACAAACGGTTTGTTACGGCGATTGCTTCTTTCGTGAACAGCGTGAGCAATGAGCTCTTTGCCAGTTCCTGATTCTCCGAGGATCAAGATATTTGCAGTTGAAGCTGCGACTCGATCGATCATTTTCATGAGTTGAGTCATCGCATCTGATTTATAAACAATCGTGCGAGTCTCTACGATCTTTTGGTTCGGTTGCTGCCAGACAACTTGTTTTGTAGACATTGATGTGGGCAGGATGGGGACATTCACTTCATTCGACATACGTTCCACCTTTCAGGACTGTGTGTGCAAAACTAAAGTCGAGTCATTAGGTCCAAACACCCCCAAGCAACCCCCCATCGGCCTGCTTGGGATACCTGTCTCACAATGACACAACGCATTACGTGCTCTTTTATATGTAAATCCTACCTAAAACGCAAGAAAATTTTTGCAAAGCGTTGGAACATTTACATGAAGAGTGGATTTACTATGCCTCGGTCATCAACAATTGAACTGCAGAGTTATATATCTAAGTATTTGAAATACATGGATAATATTGAATCTGCATCGCCTCAAACCTTAAGGGCCTATCGCTCCGATCTTGGGCAGGCTTATGGGAGCGAGAAAAGGATACAAATCACCGAGGCCGAGTTACTGGAGATCTCAAGAGCGGCCCTCCTGAAATGGGGCCAACTCTCCCCGGCAACTCGAAATCGAAAGACCGCCGCTTTGAAGTCTTTCTTAAACTACCTCCACCAAGAAAATCTCCTCCAAAGAAATCTCGCAGGACTTTTACCCCTCGCACGTGTCCCTCGTCGAATTCCACGCTACTTGAGCATTGACGAAATTTTTTCCCTTCTCCGCTCCATTCAGTCAGAGAGCCCAAGCTTGAAGCGACAACAAGAACTTGTGCTTGTTCTTCTGTTGTATGGTTCCGGGTTAAGGGTTTCTGAAGCCTGTTCTTTGCAATGGAAACAAATAAAATGGGATCGCCGCCAAATTCATTTGCGAGGCAAAGGAGATAAAGAGCGACTTGTGATTATTCCCAAGCCTTGCCTTCAAGCTCTCAAAAATCTGTCCCAAGTTGAGAAAGATTCTCCCTATCTCTTCGGCGCTGAGCCACTGCAAACTCGAGCGGCTTACGATTGGATCCGCCAACGAGGGGTGCGGGCGGGTCTTCATACTCCGATAAGTCCCCACTCTTTAAGGCATTCATTTGCGACTCACCTTCTTGTGAGCGGAGCCAACCTCAGGACCTTGCAGGAGCTCCTGGGCCACTCTTCTCTCCAAGCCACTGAAAAGTACACCCATCTCGGTTTGGATCAATTGACCAAAGCCCTCAAGAATCATCACCCCCTCGGGGATCGACAAAAAGTTCCCAAAAAAAATGTCTTAAAAGGATAAGCCTTCAAGCCCGGCATCCATTAGACCGAAAAGAACCTAGAAGGTGTGGAGTCAAACATGAAAAAATTCATTATGGCATTTTCAATCTCATTGGTCTGTGCAAGCACAGCCCTCGCACAAGAGATCAACGGCGTATTTATGGTCGTTAAAGGTGACGTAAAAATCTCGAACGGTGCAAAAATTGAATCTGCAAAAGTGGGCTCCAAAGTCAAAGCGGGAGATACTGTTTCTTCTGGACCTGATTCTCGTGCCAAAATCGTGATGGCGGATAAAAACATCTTGAACATCTCGCCGGATACAAAGATCACGATTGAAAAATATACGAATGATGCCAAGTCGAAAGAAGTGGAATTGAATGTTCAACAAGGTAAGGTTCGCGCGACCGTTGAACAAAAATACGATGGCGAGAAGTCAAAATTTAATATTAAGACTCCTTCTGCTGTTGCCGGAGTCCGCGGGACCGACTTCTTAACCACCTATAACCCTCAGACAAAAGTTTCTTCGGTCATCACATTCCACGGAACCGTGGCTGTAGGAATTCCTGATGCGTCTGGCAGAGTTGGACAAATCGTTCTCGTTCAACCAGGACAGAAAACGGAAGCCAAGCCAGGACTCCCGCCAGAGCCGCCCAAGGCCATCCCACAAGAGCAGTTGCAGCAGCTGAACGTGGGTTCGCAAGCGGACTTCTCCGCGAAGCAAGACCCCGCGCCTGCAGCTCCCGCAATCGCTGCTGAAGCAGGTCCCGCCAGTGAAGGAGAAAAGAGCCAAGAGCCTCAACGTGAACCCGCAAGTGCGCCGGCGGCCTCTGGCGGCCTCTTGCATTCAAGTGACCTTAGTCCTGAGGTCACTAAGGATGTCCAAATGATGCCAGGAACCGCAGCCAGAAATCCTGCAACTTATCTAGCCCCCCCTCCTGTCAATTTTATCCCACCCAATAGCTTTGTGAACGATGCGATTCGCGGAACAAAAGTAAAAACCAATATTACAATTACACCTGGACCCTAACCGAATTGGTGTTTTGAAACTTGAGATTTTGTCACCTATAATCCCCTGTTGAAGCTGATTCTTCAGAGGAGATTTCGTGACCACCTTTTTTCTATTTCTGTCGCATTTCATTTTTGCACAGACACCGCGCCCTATTCTCATTAAGCCGTCACAACCAGTGACTTTTGAATACACGAGCCCTGCTTGGAATAAATCTAAAACTGAGATTGATTCTGGCTACGTGGTTGTTCGTGATGCAAAGAATGGCAATCTCGTCAAAGCAGAACTCAGAGAGACAGAAATAAACTCCTCAGTTTTCCTAGGAACTTTCGGAATTGGGTTCACGGCCCGCGAGTTTAGCCCTGAAGTTTACATCATTCCCAAGGAATATTTTGAGAAGCCTGACCAGCTCAAAATACTTTTTGCGGAGAACCGCTTATCTCGAAAACCAATCTTCCTCAAAGCCGATTCGAAGAAACAGTGGATTAACATCTTTGATACTTCTGACCAAGCCCTCCTTGCTATGGGAAAATGGAAAAATTCACAGAAAAGCAAAACCCAGATTGTTGATCCCTCAGTTCTTGAAGCCCAAAGAAAGCTGGAAGTGCAGAAGGAGCTTGAACGCCTACAAAGAGTTGAGGCCGAGCAAGAAAGAGAGCGCACTCGCCTAGCTGAACAAGAAGCCAGACGACAACAGGCACTTAAAGAAGCTCAATCTAAACTCGCTGCCGAAGAAATTAAAAGAAGGAAAGTGGCTGCTAAAAAACTCGCAGAGGAGGGTCTTAAACTTTATTCAGCAGGAAGCTTTCCAGAAGCTGAAAGTAAATTCAATCAAGCTGTTGAGATGGACCCATCGGATCAAAGTTTCTATTATCAATATGGAGTGACCCTCTATCGCACTGAGAAGTTTAGCAAATCTCTGGTTGTCTTGAGATCACTTCCTACCCAAGGGTCCTATGATCCGAACGAGAAAAACTATTTCATGGGACTTAACTACCTTAAGCTCAAAGAGTTTTCCAATGCTCGTGAGCAATTTGCGCAAATTCAAGCGAAAGATCTACCGCAATTGAGTCCGTCATCAGCTTTCTTTGTTGGTGTTATTGATTTTCAAACGGAATCCTTTGAATCTGCCAAAGCCCAGTTTGAATACGTTCTTGATAAATCTATGGATGCCCAACTGGATCAACAAGCCGAAGCCTATCTTGACCAAATTGCCAACATCATGGCGTTCAATGAGGAACGCAAAAAGAAATGGATTATCGGACTGAGCGGTGGCCTCACCTTCGATTCGAATATTCAGCAGATTTCAAACTCGCAAATCGACTCAGGAACAAGCACGGGACTTGAAGGATACAGATGGGCCTACGGAGCTAATGTCGAATATCGCCCTCTCTACAATGAAAAAAATGAGTTCAGTATTATTGCTGCAGCTTCAGATATGTATTCAACAGATACTTCTTTTAAAGCCAAAGGCGAGTTTCAGAATCTTGACCCTCTCACAGTTTCTATCTCCGCCCCCTACAAGTGGAAAGGAGAAAGTTTTTCAAAGCCAGCACAGACAGTTCTTACACCAGGTTATGAGACGATTATGATGAATCTCGATGGCTCTGGAAGTCGCGAAACGATTGTGAGTACTCTCTTTGTGAAACTCGATCAAACACTCGTGATGAAAGATGATCACTGGTCAAACTATTATTTCGAGCTCAGAAATGATGACTCTCAAACAACCAGCACCGGGGATGATGATCAGACAGCCATGAGATACACCTTAGGGACGACACAAACGTTCTTTCAAGATGCTAAAAAAGAGAAAGCGTGGATTGCTGACTCTGCACTGACTCTCAATCAAGCCGAAGGAAAAAATCAGGCGTACAATAAAATTGAACTCGGCGCTGCCTATTTACAACCTTGGAAGTGGGAAACAACTGCGAGAGCGCGCCTCGGCTATTATATTTCAGATTATGGAAGTCACTCGACAGGCCGAAAAGACAACCAGCTGAGTCTAAGTGGCCTTCTCCAAAGAAAAATCTCTGAAGAAGTCAGTGGAACTTTGTCGATCAACTACATCGATAATGGTTCAACACTTTCTGCATCGGATTACGACAAATACAGTATTGGACTTGGCTTGAACTGGGATTTTGCACTGAAGAACTAAACTGATCCCAGTTTTGCGTATTGACTGAGTTGAGCTTCTATCCAGTTTAAGCGCGAATGCGTTTGCGTGTCTGGCGGAGGCAAACGATTTTGCTCTGCCAGAGAAACAGTGAGATAGTCTTTCATCCAATCTTCAACCTCAAGGACCCCTTGCGAGTGCAACATCTTAAGACCAAATTGGATTCGACTACTGAGCATTTGTGAACCGTGCTGAAGTCCCTTAAAGGAATTTCCGAGAATATTGAACAAGTCAGCATTCTCGGTCTCACCTTCGACTGAAATTTTATTGACGGAATCTAACATCCAAAGCGCAGTTTCAAGTTTGTCATAATCCAATCGAAGCCAATCAAAACCCGAAAGCAAAACGGCCTCTTCAATCACCCCCATTCGATCGGGAGATGATGAAAGAGAAACGGTCATCTGAATATAGTGTGTCGGCTCAAGAATGCCTCCGCCAAATCTCTTTTTGGACTTCATCGCCCCTCGAGCTAAAAAGGACAGCTTAGTCCCTTGACTGAGAAGAACTTGTAAAATCAAATCGGCTTCTTTGTATTTCGTCTTTTTAAGAACAATGCCCTTAAAGACTTCTTTTCGAGACATGCTAAACAATCATCTCTGGATTCAAATTAAACTTCCGAAAAAACTCTCCCAGGCGAATATCTTCGGCAAAGCAGCTAGGGATAACAATCAGTTGATTCAATATTTCTTCCGACGGAGCGGCATCCCACCAGTCTTTGTAACTGAGAGGGGCTTTCCAGAAGCAACGACTCAGAGTCTTTACCTCCAGATCGGGTATTGCCTTTTTGAGTTCATGAGCCAAAAAATCTCCATTTATACCCTGACAACCAAAGACCATGCTTCCTGACTTTCTCTGGGAAATCTTCGAAAATGGAGCGAAAAAGTTCGGGCCCAATTGAGTCTCGAAAGAACTGACTTTGTCCGATCCTGTTTCATTGCTCTTGTACTTCTGAAACTCTGTTTCAAGAATCTGTGGGCTCAATACAGCTGGCGACTGATGAGAAGAGAACAGCATCGGAAACTTACATTTGCTCCCTAGAATAACCAAAGATAGCCGTTCAGAAACAATTTGAATATGTGCACTGTAGGGCCCGACTTGAAGTTGATCTAATGAGGATGGCTGATGGCTGATTCTTACGGAAAAAATCTTTCGCTCGTTGAGCGCATTATCAAGGAATTCTGAAGAGTAGATCTCCCCAGAAATGGGATGGTCAGTTTGATGAAGGACAAAAAGCGTATCCTTTTTCGCAGTCTCCAGCCATTGACGAAGACTCTCCGGAGAATGCTCTCCCCCCTGAGGAATTGGCTGAACCTGAAAAGCTTCCCGATAGAGGAAGGAAAGGATCGGATTCCACACAAAGGTTCTTCCCTTGAGAATTCCCATGCTTTTTTTATGAGACATAAAGTGAGCAACACCGAGAACTGTCTCGAAAACTGCTTGGGACCAGTCCGAATAAACACGAACCTGAAGATCAGAGGGAAAACCCATTTTATCTTTGAGCTGATCGACAAGACGAAAATAGCTTTCATCACTGGGAATGATCATTGGCCTCTCTCTTTTCTGAAGTCTTCAAAGGTCAGATGCTTCTTGAAAAACGAATTCACTTCAGTTCTGAGAACCTGAGCCCCTTTGGGATCATAGGACTTGCTCTGTCCAAAGTGATAAAAATAGGAATTTTGAGCAGGAACATCGAGACTCAAAAAGTCCCAATTGAGTTTTTTGAGGTGCTCCGAGAACTCACGCCGAGATCGTTTAGAAATTTGCGGATCTTGGTCAGCAAAAATAAACAGCATTCGCCGCGGTGACTCTGTTTTCAAGGCGGTTTCATGAGGTGGTGTCATTTGTACGAAAGCGCCCGTTCGAATTTTTGGATTCTGCAGGAAAATCTTGAAAGCTATCTGCGCACCAGATCCCCAACCATAGAAACCGATCTTCTCTTGATCGGGGATTGATCCAGGGGGAATCTTCTTGAAAGCCTCTTGATATCTGATCTTCTGAATCTCATCTGTGTATTTTTCAGCAAGAACTTTTGCTTCTCTTTCATTGGCAGGAGCCACTTCAGAATAGAGGTCAGGAACTAAAACTTGGTATCCGAGCTCAACCCACCGCTCAGCTTCTGTTCGAATAAAGGGATCAATGCCCCAGATATCATGAAAAAGCACAATGAGTCCTTTTTTATCAGCACTTGGCAGAAAAAAGGACTGCGAAGTCTGGGCTAGAACATGGGGATTCAAGACCAAAGTAGTGATAAATATCAGGAGAAGCTTCCGATAAGAAATCATGCGTATTTTTCTCATGTCTTTTCTTATTATCATGCCCAGCATGAGCTTTGCTCAAGGGAAAAAGCTCGATCTTGATGACCTTATGATCAAAGGTGAGCTGCATAGCGATGATCGAATGCTGATTCTTTCTCGGCAAAAGAACGAGCTGAAAAATATCATCCGCTTTCGGAAAAACTACCGAGTAGAAATTCTTCAAGAAATCCCTGACAAAAAGCCCAAAAGAAACTTTTAATTTTCCCCGTCTTTGCCCTGAACAGCGAAGTGGATTCCAGTCCACCCTTCAAGGATACAAACCTGCATCACCCGTTTGATATAGACAAGAGGCGTCTTTTGATCTGCCTGAATATTGATATTTCCTTTGAAAGGTTCATTGGGTCGGATGGTCTCTTGTAATTTGCGTAGCTCGCGAAGAGCCGCGGCGAGACGTGGAAGATTTTGGTCGCTTTCGGTCAGATTAATGGGATTGTCTCCGACTTTCTCAGTGTCTAGGCTCACCCCTTCGGCCGTCACAGTGATGAGCGGCGCATTCTCCAGCTGGTGGGCATGCTTAGCTTCAGGGAGCTTGAGATTTTTAGAGATAAAAAAGATCTCGCCCGTTGCGGAAAAATTCATGATCAAATAGATGACTAAAATCGAAAACATATCGATCATTGAAACGAGTGGCAGATCTCCCGAGGCTGACTTTTTTCCGTGATCAGTTCTCTTCTTTCTCAAAAAATGAAGATCATACTTGGGTTTCAGGTGATACCCCGGCTTTACGATCGTTCTAGACTTTGAAGCTGTTCCGCCCATTATTGTGTATTGACTCCTATGTCAGCGAAATCACCTTCCACCAGAGTGTCCATCACTTTGATGAGATAATCATACTGCGCCTGAGAGTCTGTATTTAAAGTGACATCTTTTCGATCGGGCCACTTTTGCTTCCAAGATTCAAGTGTCCGCAGGATGGCCTCGCTATCGGGCCCCTTAGTGCCATGAGGTAAATTGATCGCTTGAGTGCCCGCTTTCATCTCTGTGCGATCCAAAAAGACGGAGACACTCAGGTCCACTCGATTGGGATCCGGCGGAGGAGCAGGCGCTTCGCTCGCAGTGCTATTGTTCGCATTCGTGGAAAGAGCTGCAATTTGATTCCAAACAGCCGTGAGCAGAAGAAAACAAATCAACGTGGACAGCAAATCGATATAGGGAACCAGATTCAACTCAACGTTGACATCTCGCTTACCACCACCGCCGCCACCACCTGCACTCACTGAGCTTACCTCTTAAATTTCTCGCGATTCGTAAGAATAAAATTCAAAGTCACAACAGCTGCTTCATGAATATCATCGACAACTTCCTGAGCTCGGGTTTGCAGGTAACCAAAGATACCGAGCAAAGGAATCGCCACCACGAGACCAAAAGCAGTACAGTTCATCGCTGTTGAAATCGAATTTGCGAGCAAAGTCGCCTTCTCAGAAGCAGACACACCAGCGACCGCGGCGAAGGCACCAATCAGACCAGCGATGGTTCCTAAAAGACCCAAGAGTGTTGCTAAGTTCGCAAGAAGTGCCAACAAACCTGTTCGCTTTTCAATTTTAGGAATTTCTCTGAGCGCCACGGCATCCATGGCTGTTTGTACTTCCTCGGCGTCTTTGTTGTTAGCCACAGCCATCAATCCCGCTTTGACAATGTTTGTGATGGGATTTGGTGTCTGTGCACAAACAGCAATCGCTCTTTCGAGATTGCCTTGAAGAATTTGCTGGTTCACGCGATTGAGGAATTCTTCCTTATTGATGGAAGCTGCTCCGTTGATATACTTCCAACGCTCAACAACCACTGCAATCCCAATCAGAGATGTGGCAAAGATCGGCCACATGAAAATATCGTGTTTGAAATTCTCTGCCATTGAAACGAAAATATTTCCAGATGCCATGAAGTCCACCTCTCAGAGACTCTATTTTAATGATGGCACCTCTCAGACCTCAATGAACGGTTAGCAAACTAGGCTAGAGGCTAGGTCTCTCTACCAAGTATCGCTGCTTGGTAGTGGCTTCATCTTGGTAGTGGCTTCATCTTGGTGAGCTTTACTTGTTGCACTTCGTTTATTCTTGATTGATGTATTTTGTTAGTAACCCATGAGTCACCTTTCTAGCGCGCTCATTTCACCTTGAACTTAGAATCCTCTGCTGACTCCAGGTTTGAATCTAGTTTTTCCAAGTCGCATCTATCTCTCTAGATTTCCTGGATATTTCCCAGTTTGTTAGAGTTAATAATTGACACATTTTGCATATGTAATTATATTGCCCCAGATGAAACAACAAGTTTTAACTTCTTCCGAAGGCCTGCGCCTCCCGCTCAATCAGATCAAAGCTCGGAGCTTTGGTGGTGAGAAACTTAGAAAACGTCGCAAAACCAAGCGCCCGCTTGTTCCGGGGAAAGTCCATCACGTGGTTTTTAAATCCAGCAAAGCCAAAGGTCGTCTGTCATTTTTAGCTCATCGGTTATTCGTCGCTTCCTTGCTCAAAGAAAAGTCCCGCAAGTTTTATGTGGAAGTGCAAGATTTTGTGAATATGGGAAATCATCTGCACCTGAAAGTCAGATTCAAAGACCGTCATCGCTTTGGACAATTCTTGAAAAGCTTCGCAGGGACTCTTGCTCGTCACATCACAGGGGCTCGCAAAGGCAAGGCTTTCGGTCGATTTTGGGATGGCTTAGTATTTACTCGGATTTTACTTTCCAGTCTGGAAGAACTAGGACTTCGTGCTTATTTTGAAGGCAATCATCGCCAGCGGGAACTTGGTTATGCCGAACGAATTCAGTATCTCAAACGCTTCAACGAATTTCTCTACCGATTGAAAGCTCGCAAAGCAGCCCCTCTACAAATTTAGCGCAGAGTTCCTGTGCGACCGACTTCATCATTGAGGAGCACTCCATTCATTCAAGCGTCAGCGAGCGGGCAGCAAACTTCCTCCAATTGAAGGTAAGAAGGTAACTTCCTTCAAAAATCCAGTGGTGACCGATACCCCCAATAGTACAACCCAAAAACAACTACGAGAGGCCCTTCAATT
>JBKCXY010000051.1:0-13701 GCA_046315835.1 Pseudobdellovibrionaceae bacterium
ATCTTTGAAACCTGATGAAGAAGCTGATCACAAAACTCACGAGCTTCAGCGGGGGTTTTATGCAGTTTCCAATTGGCAGCAATAATTTTCATTCTAGCCTCGGTTCCTCGTCCTCAGGACCTCAAGTCCTGGCAAACGATCACCTTGTAAGTATTCCAGCGAAGCTCCGCCACCCGTAGATATGTGGCTCATCTGAGCCGCATGACCGGAAGCTTCTGCCGCTGCCGCCGAGTCTCCACCGCCAACGATTCTCAAAGAATCAAGACCCGCAAGGGTTTCAGCCACAGCAAAAGTTCCCTTTGAAAAAGCAGGGTTCTCAAAAACTCCCATGGGACCATTCCAAAAAACGGTCTTCGCTTCTTTTAAAGCTGTTCGGTACAACTGAATCGTTTTAGGTCCAATATCAACACCCATGTAAGGCTCTTCAATAGCCGCAGCGGAAGTCACTTCCCCGGTGGTATCTTTGATGGAAAGTGCTTTCACATGATCGACCGGAAGAAGGAGAGATTTATTTCTCGCTTCCATCCGCTTAAACATTTCCCGGGCGTAATTCAATTTATCAACTTCGACGAGACTTTTCCCAACGGGAATGCCCTGGGCTTTCAAAAAAGTATAGGCCATGGCGCCGCCGATCACAAAACCGTCGACCAAATCCATGAGTTTTTCGATCACATCGATTTTATCTGAGACTTTTGCTCCCCCCAAAACCGCGAGGTAAGGACGTTTGGGATTCACCAAAAGCTGATCCAGCATCTGGATTTCTTTCTCGATCAAGAAGCCAATTCCTTTGTCCTTCATTAATCGAGGCAAAGCATCGATGGTCGCATGAGCCCGATGAGAAGCACCAAAGGCATCATTGATATAAATGTCTGAGTAACTGGCCAAGTGCTGAGCAAAGACTTCATCATTCTCAGTTTCACCAGGAATGTAGCGAACATTCTCTAAGAGAATCAGTTGGTGACCTTTCTTCAGCCCCATCAAAAGCATTTTGATGCCGTCAGAGTCAGGCTCTTCCACAAGAATCACTTCTTTTTTCAAAAGCTCGGTCAATCTTGCAGCCACGGGCTCTAAAGAATACTTTTTGTCACCTGCCGCTTTAGGCCGCCCCAAGTGAGAGGCCATCACAATTTTTGCTCCTTTTTCTAGAGCGTACTGAATCGTCGGAAGACTCGCCTGAATTCGTGTGTCATCTGTGATCTTTCCGTCCTCAAGTGGCACGTTCAGATCAAGCCTCAAAAAGAGAACCTGGTCGTTGAGTTCAAAATCACGAATCGTCTTGATACCTGCGAGCCCCTTTTGCATTTTACAAACCCTTCTGTGCCATAGACTTGGCAAGATCGATCATGCGATGAGAGAACCCTGTTTCGTTGTCATACCAAGACATGACCTTTCCTGTTCGCGGACCAACGACCATGGTGTTGGGCAAATCAATAATTGAAGAATGGGTGTTCCCGTTAAAATCAATAGAGACGAGTTCTTCATTCTCAACGGCCAAAATCCCTTTCAGCTGCGACTGTGCCGCTTGAGTCAGAGCTGCATTGATCGCAGCGACCGACACATCCTTTTTCGCATTGAAGGTAAAATCCACCAAGCTCACATTCGGTGTGGGAACTCGAACGGCCACGCCATCGATCTTCCCTTTGAGTTCAGGAAGAACCAATCCCACAGCTTTTGCCGCTCCTGTTGTGGTCGGGATCATGCTGACAGCTGCTGAACGAGCTCTTCGGAAATCTTTGTGAGTCGCATCAAGAACTTGTTGGTCATTCGTGTATGAGTGAACTGTGGTCATGACACCATTCTCAATACCGAAATTTTCGTGGATCACCTTGGCAAGAGGCGCCAAGCAATTGGTTGTGCAAGAGGCATTGCTGATCACATCGTGCTGCGCGGGATTGTATGATTCATGATTGATCCCGTAGACGATGGTGAGGTCAGCCCCATCAGCAGGAGCTGAGACCATAATTTTCTTGGCTCCCGCAGTTTTGTGCAACATGAACTCTTCTTTCTTTTTGAAAGCTCCTGTGCATTCGAGCACCAAATCAACTCCCCAGTCCTTCCACGGAATTTCAGCAGGATTTTTAGTTTTTGAAATATTGATTTTTCGACCATTGACGAAAAGATTCTTCTCATCGTGCTTCACTTCAGCTTTGAAGCGACCATGGGTTGAGTCGTACTTCAATAAATGAGAAACACCATCCAAGCTGTCCAGAGTATTGATTCCAACAATTTCAACTTCTTCAAAGCCCGCTCGAAAAAGAACACGACCGATACGTCCAAAACCATTGATACCCACGCGTAGTTTTGCCATGAATTGCCTCGACTTTCTTGAAGTTGATTAAAGAAACCCCAATTTGAAATCAGAGACAAGAAAAGGCAATTACCAAATGATTTTCGGGAAAAGTTGACGCGCGTTTTCGTTCGTCTGCTCGAGCAATCGTTCCACTGAAATTCCCTTCAGCTGAGCCACAACCGCTGCAGTGTGTACAACATAGGCGGGTGTGTTCTTTTTACCGCGCTGAGGGACTGGCGCTAAGAAAGGGGCATCCGTTTCCACATGCAGGCGATCTAAAGGCACAATCTTTTCGCAGGTCTCACGAAGAGCATCTGCATTTTTGAAAGTCACGACTCCTGAGAATGAGATGTTATATCCGAGATCCAAGCATTCCTGTGCCAGCCAAGAACTGCCGGTAAAGCAGTGGATAAGTCCTGTGACTTTGCCTTTGAATTCCTTGAGGACCGAAACGGTGTCTTCTTCTGCATCACGAGTATGGATCTCCACAGGCATTTTAGCCTGGGCCGCAATTTCAAGCATCCTTCGGAAAGCTTGGATCTGAGCTTCTTTCGGAGATTGGTTGTAGTAGTAATCTAAACCAATTTCTCCCACAGCCACGACTTCTTTATCGGCCAAATGTTCGAGCAGAAACTTCTCACTTTCGGAATTCCACTCGCTGCCATGATGAGGGTGAAAACCTAAAGTGCAGTAAACTTCCGGATAGAGTCTCTGGGCAATCGCTAAAACTTTGGGATGGTCTTCAGGTTCAGTACCGATGGTGACAATTCGATTCACGCCCTGAGCTTTGGCCAGCGCTAGAGTCTCCTCCGGTGAGGTTTCCAACATATCTAGGTGAGCGTGAACATCAATAAATCCCATCGGCACAGCTTAGCACAGCTCCCCGCGGGTGGTCACCCAGAACTGCTCAAAGACGAGCTGGCTATCACGATAAGCTTGATACTCTTTTTCAAGCTTCAAACACCGCTCAGCCTGCGAAAGAAGAACTTCAGGACTGATAGATGGCAAAGTTTCAAACACTTTCAATTGATCCGTATTCCAGACTTTCCCAGGTTCTCCCATTTGAAACAGAGCCCAATCTCTCAGCACTCCCGCCATTTGCTTACACCAGCTCAGGGAATCATCCCGATCTCTAAAGAAATCTCGAATTTCTGGCTCAAGAAAAACCGGGCGCTCTGACGTCCAGACGTTCAGAAGCTGCAAAGCCATGTTTCTCGCTTTGAGTTCTTCTTTATCACCGAGCTGATTGAGCTTTTCCATGGACCCTTGAGCTGACCGCAGAGCCCAATCCGGGGCTGTCTTTAATTTTTTCAAGGAGGCCAAGCTGAGCGGTTGAAATTTCACAATTTGGCAGCGCGAGCGAATGGTGGACAACACATGATAGGGCGACGGGGCCAACAGAAAAAAATAAACTCCGGGGGGCGGTTCCTCGATTGTTTTCAAAAGGGAATTGCTACTTTGTGCGCCGAGTTTTTCAGCTCCGTCGATAATGATCACCCGAGACTGACGAATATTTCGAAGACTGAGACTTTCAAGAAGATCCCGAATGGTTTCAACTTTGTAACCATTTTTTTCGGGAGCCATCAGTGTGACAGATTCTGACTTGAGAGCCGCCACCCGCGTACACTGACCGCATTCCCCACAGGCGATGCGCCCTTGCTGTTCACACAGGAGCACCTGTGCAAAACCGAGAGCCACTTTCTTTTTACCGACACCCATTGGCCCAACAAAAAGAAAACTCTGAGGCAGGCGTCCCGACTTTTTCGCATTCAGGAATGACTCAACATTTTGTTCGTGCTCAAGAACCGAGCTTAGTATTCTTGCCATTTTAAACTGATCAAATGATCCAAAAGATTCTTCAATAAAACTTCCGGAGGTTGTGAAGCATCCAGAACCAACCATCGCCGAGCATCTTCTCGGGCTTGAGACAAAAAGGACTGCCGAACTCGCTCGTGAAAAGTATCCGCTTCACTTTCGATGCGATCTTCTTGGCTGCCTGTATGATTTTGTCGTTGATTTCGACGCCGACGACTTTCTTCTACGGAAAGATCCAGAAGAACTGTCAAATCCGGAGCCAAACCATTGGTGGCAAACTCATTCAGTCTCTCCACCCACTCGGTATCAATACTGCGACCCCCCGCTTGAAAAGCAATCGAGCTCGCCGAAAACCGATCACAAAGAACCCAGACATTTTTTTTGAGCTGAGGCAGAATCACCCGATCCACATGCTGCGCTCGACTGGCTTCATACAACAGGAGCTCTGTTCGCGGCGTGGGATTATCTCTCTCGCGGCGCAGGATCAGATTTCTGATCTCATCACCGAGCTCAGTGCCACCAGGCTCGCGGGTTTTTAAAACATTCAAATTTTTACCGCGAAGATGGCTTTCGAGCGCCGCCATGAGCGAGCTCTTTCCTGATCCATCTAATCCTTCAAACACAACAAACGGCATGCTTTTCTTTAAGGGGAAGCTGGGGCTGGAGCAATCAATATCATTGGGCGACCCGTCGTATAATCCGTGGGAATTCGAGGAAGAACTTGGGCCTTCAAGAGGTCCTCACTGGTCTTGGGCGACTGCCCTGTCTTTTGCGTGTAAAAAGCGCTGGCGACAGCCAGTTGCAAACGCCCCAGGCGATTGAGCTCTTCTTTGAGCGCTTCGTAATCCTCTTTTTTCCAGAGTTTTTTCAAGAGGTTGGCGGACTCTGGCAGAGTCTTCTTGGATTTTCTCTCCCAATCTTCAACACTTTGATAGGGATTCTTTTGAAGGGCCTTCGAAAGACTCTCAACCGTCCCTAAAAGCGCAGGCGGCAAGTGCTTTTTAGATTCAGAAACAATCATTCGATCCACGGGCCAAGAGATCCGCACAGAGAAAATCCACTGCAGCTGCCCTGGGGATACTTGCGAAACCATTTTTGACCAATTCATTTTTTCAAGCTCATCAAACAGCAAAGATCGAATCACCGAGGCTGTTCGTAGACTCACAAGGCTTGCCTCTTCATAGGGAAAATCAGCTGCGAACAAGAACCACGCCTGAGTGCTTTGGAAAGCTGGAGGGAACTTGCCTTCTGAGATATCTTTCTTTCTTTGCTGAACTGACTGCTGAAAAAATTCCATCAATCGGTTGAGGAGCACAGGATCCTCGATTTCCCCGCGCACGAAAGAACTTGAAGACAGCATGACCTTTTCAAGCTCACTGAGCTTCCAGTTCTGCCGCAGCGAAGGCTTCTCAGGAGCCCCCCAGCCCGGGAAAGAAAAACCCAACATCAGCACTAAAATGAAGCGAAGAGAAACTGACATTCCCTATTGTTTCTGAAAACCAAAGAACTCCAATCCTTGACAACAAGCATTAATCTCTGGGAAAAACTTGGCCAAGATCAGCCGTCATCATATAAACAGAGCCTTTAAAGGAAACACCATGGAAACATTTGCAGCTGTATTACACATTCTTGTCGCCCTCGTCCTGATCGTTCTTGTTTTGATTCAAGATACCAAATCTGGTTCCCTTGGCGGAGCTTTTGGTGGCGGTGGCTCAAACTCGGTGTTCGGAGCAACAGGTGCAGTCTCTCTGGCGGCTCAACTGACTCGCTGGACTGCTGTGATTTTTGCGGTCACTTGCATCTGGCTTTCCATCTTGTCAGCTCGTTCTGGAAAATCAGTGGTTGATTCCATGGTTCCTCCTGTCGCCCCTGCCGCTGCTGAATCATCGGTCCCTGCAGCTGCCACTGACACAACAACGGCACCCGCGACCAAGTAATGGCAAATCCAAAGGAAAACAAAGTTCAACTCATCGTGGGTTTCACCCTCGTGGGAATTGTTTTTCTTGGGTTAGCTTATCTGTCTCAATTTTGGGGATCGGCCAATACAGAAGCCGAAATTCGAGTGGCTCAGGCCAATCGAGATACTGGTGAGTCTTGGCTGCTTCGAGCGGGCCTTCTCAAAAAGGAAAAAATCGAGTCTCGAACAGCAGTGTTCCACCTTGATTCCATAGAAACCAAAGAAGCCGCCCAAGTTCAACTGGCTTTTGAAAGCGCTTTCCGAGTGACTGTTCTCGAAAGCTCACTGGTCACTTTGGAGAAGACCGAGGGCCCCATGACTGACGTCATTGTGATCATCATTAAACGTGGTGACGTCAAAGTGGATAACTTCGGTCGCGAAGGCGAATTGATGATTGCCAAAAATGGTGAGCGGATTTTGGCCTCAGACTACAATGGATCCCCTTTGAGATTGGCACCCACCGAAGAAGAACCCCTCAGTACAGAAGATGCTTTTTCTGAGGCTATCTCAGGAGCCACTCTCTCAGAGCAAGATATCGTGACTGTCCTGAACGGACAGAAAAACTCTTTCTTCAAATGCTTTGCAGCTCTTTTACAAAAAGACCCTCAAGTGCAAGGAGATTTGGCTCTGAATTTCACCATCGAGCCCACCGGTAAAATTTCCTCAAGCGAAGTGGTGAACTCTCCCATTCAAGATGAAGAGTTCAAAAAATGTCTTCTTGAAGTCCTTTCTCGGGTTGAGTTTAAATCCTTCGAGGGAGCTCCCATTTCAACCCTTTACCCGATTCAGTTCAAATAATCAAAACTGACTCAAAATCCTGTCCCCTCAGCAGAACGCCGTCTTCTAACTACCTAACTCAATAGAGAAAAAAAGGAAATCGGACGGAATTTCTGTTTCTTGTTTTACAAGAAACAGAAATCACCAACGAACACGCAGATCTCATAAGTAAATGTTGGCTCCATTGAGGCGGTCGCAGAGACCAGGGACAGGGTTCTGAGTCAGTTTCAACTATTCCTGGCGGCAGGAGCGTGTTTTTTTAACTGGAGCTCCAGGAAAAGTTAGTTTTTGTAGATATCGGTCCAATCCTAAATCTGCACAAAGAAGGGATTTTTCCGATGCAAACTCACTGGCAACTACGTGCAGCGCTACTTCTCCCAACAATGCTTACATTGCGGTGGTGGCTCGAAAACCTCAATGAAACGAACCCCAATACATCCAGATCGGACTGGGCCAATCAGATTGTTTCCACTCTGACAGATATGCCATCGATTATTGATTCGGTTAACTACCTGAGAGCCAGTTCCATAAAACTCGAGCACACCCGTCGGTGATGCCGAAGCATCCATGAAACATCCAGGTTTATGGAAGCCATCTGGAAGGCCCCATTCCCATGCGTTCGTGAACCTGACACCCAGGCCGGTCGAAGGATCTACTTCACACCAACTATTGTAAACAGGTGCAATGCAAGCACCACCCTCCATTTGGTTTGGTGCCGCACAAACACAAGTGTTCGTCACAGCATCTCTGGTCGCTGGCGCAATACAGGAAACCGGACAAGCTGAAAGATCACAACTTCGCGTGCCGGCAATTCCACCGTTGGTGATAGCACAGGAACCGCCATACTGGGCAGCTTGAGTGATCGAATAGACTAAGTTCACTTTACCAGCACCCGGCCCGCAAGCACCTGTCGTGGGAGCATAACAGCCACCACTATCCACTGTTGTAAACTGGCAAGGTTCTGGAGTCTGACAAGAAAATACTCCAGGTGTTATCTGCCATAGAACTTTAGGCGCCATGCAAGTTGGTGGTGCAGTGGTTGTTGTTGGTGAAACAGTGGTTGTTGTTGGTGGAACAGTGGTTGTTGTTGGTGGAACAGTGGTTGTTGTTGGTGAAACAGTGGTTGTTGTTGGTGAAACAGTGGTTGTTGTTGGTGGAACAGTGGTTGTTGTTGGTGGAACAGTGGTTGTTGTTGGTGGAACAGTGGTTGTTGTTGGTGGTGCACTTCGAATATAAACATTGGTAGTCATACGGTGAGAACTGAAGTACCTTGTTGCAGGAATATCTGCGTGAACCTTGTACCAGCCTGTTTTAGGGAATTGATTTTTGAAAACTTCACCTATGCCCGAACCTCCATCACTTGATTCTGTTGACCAAGAGATTGCAGAAGCTTGAAAATTTTGGACTCTCATACAGTCTGGCACCGCCAATGAAAACTGGGATTGCTCCCCCAACAGGATTTGATTGGGTCCAGAGATCATCAGGCGAGAAAGTTCTTCAGGCGTGCAAATTGTGGTATCGTCAGCCACTCGAACAGGATGTGCCAAGTCGACGGCACCTGACTTTGTGTTCACTTTAGCTGTCAGACTAAACTGACTCACTCCAGAGCAGGGTAATGATCCGAAGGCTCCTCGATATGAGGGTCCTTCAACTGCACCCGACTGCTGGCATTGATAAGCATCAGCATGGAAAGAAACACTCAAAACTTCAATCTGACACTGAGTTGGCACAATCAATCGATAGGTGGCTGCTTGGCCACGATTGATTAACTGAGGACCCGTCAGAAATAGATCGGCGTTAAGATCACAGACTTGAGAATTGCGATAAATTGTAATCGGTTTGAAGAAGTTCTTCTGGGTTTTCCAATGAGGACCATAACTAAGTGTTACCTGGGAGAGATAAACTCCCGGATTTTTATAGGCGTGTTGTTTTCGCAGAACCTGATCAAGCCCCGGCTCATTCAACGGATCACTCGCGCCATCACCAAATCTCCATAGAGATTTATAAAGCGAACAAAGGAGCGGAACAGCCGGAGAAACAAAGTTGAAGTCCACGTTTTGACTGGTCCCTTGAGGATCATCAGTGGTTAAGTTTTGAACATTAACCCAAACATCACAGTTTTCGGACATAGAGGATTCACTGAGGGACCTTAGCTCCGCTCCATCAAAGGTGACTTTGGCACAATTCTGAAATCCGACCATAATCACTGATAGCAGAGCAAAGACCAGAGCTGCTTTTCTGAAAAGCATAATTCCTCCCGGAAGGTTCAACCGTTCTCATCGGAGGAATCCGTCTATTCTTGAGAAAAAACCCCGACTTTTATCAGGGTTCTGAGAGTATCAAATTGAGACAGCGTCACTCAATTGAGTGGTTTCTGGGCGTGATAACTTAGCAAGGTCTTTTTAACTGAGAAGTAGGTATCATGACGGCTTATTTACTCACTGTCTAAATAACAAACACCTGCAAACCCAAACAGGGCCTTGAAAGGTCCCAGTTTCATTTTGAGACGAGTTCCTAGGGTTCAGATGCGTTTAAACCCGGCGCGAGCTCAAGTTCTTGGTACTAACCTTGTATTATCTCTTCAGTGAAAGAGGTTGTTATGAAAACTCAATCATTGAAGTTCGCTGTTGTTTCTTTGATCACACTGATGATTTTGACTTCTGCTTGCGGAAAGAAAAGCAAGGACGAAGGGAGCGTAGGACAAGCTCGGATAGCTCGCGAAACCGGGGCTGCGAATCTCCCCAGACAAGCTTTCACGGGCGCAGCTCCTGGCGCTGTGGCGACATCGGATCAATATGCGAGCACTTTTCAAGAAGCTGTGAAAGCGTTGGTTTCAGCCACTGTGAATCCCGACGAAGTGGGCCAAGTGAGCAACCGAAATGGTGTGATTCTCTACGGAGATATTCAAATCGATGGAGCTGGCAATGTGACCAACCAAAGTAAAATGATGCTGGAAATCCGTGACTCTTTTGTGGGCCAAACAGGTTCCGATGGCAAAGTGATTGAAGCGATTCGTATCGCCATGGCGCTGTCGACAAGTCCGAATCAGCGAAGTTATGTGCGTAACGGACAAGCAGAACTGTTCTTTGCTGACCAGTATGGTTGGATTCGCCTCAAAGGGACTTACGATGGTTCCTGGTTCCAAGGTTCAGAAGTGGAATTTCAAAACTCAACAATCTATCAAGGCGGATCAGCTCCCCGTGGCGGATTCCTCGGTGGATTCTATGTTCAAACTTGCGGCTTCTTTCGCTGCCAGTAGTCAAAACCCTCAGTTTTAAGTTGTCAGTTTCTCGCCCTATCCACATGATGGGGCGATTATGCCATTGCGGTTCCAGTTCGACCCAAATGCACTGAATGTTGTTGCGGGCGGTCAATCGACGATTGATATCCCGAAACTCAATTTCAAAAATCTTGAGGAAGTCACAGCTTTCATCAAGTCCTATGGATTTGACCTGCAAAATGAAAATGAATCCGAAAAGCTGTGGTATTACCACCGGCGAGCTTTAGTGCTTCTGACTGAAAAACTGGGCTTTAATCTCACGGAAATTCCCAGTGTTCTGGCTGATCGAAAGCAGCTGGAAGATCTGAGGAAGTTACTTCTGTTTGCGAGTTCCTCAGACCCCAATCAGGAAGAACTACAAAAGTGGTCCTGCGCTCTTTTAAGAACCATGCATGTTTTCGTCCATACGGAGAATGATCTTTTTGCTGCTTTCTCGGAAGAGATTCAAAAGCAAGTTCTCAGTCCGTTTCAAGCCTCAGTCTATCATGATGGCACTTCAGGACAGACCTTGCTCAAGAGAGCTCAAGAGTCGGAGGTCCCTTCAGAGCCGCTGTCTCTTGTGGGATTTGAAGTAAAACCTTTTAAAACATCATCCAGTGCGGTGATTAAATTGCTCGCTAAGCCAGACGCACTGGCCATGAATGTTTTTGACAAATTAGGAGTCCGATTTATCACGGACAGTATGTTTGATACCTTTCGGGTGATTCGCTTTTTGGTGGAAGAAAACCTGATTTCATTTCCTCATATTATTCCCGATCAAAGCTCGAATAATCTTTATCCTGTGGATCTGTTTATGAGTGCTTGTGAAAAGATGGCTTCTCAGAAAAGGCCTCTCAGTGATGAAGAAGTGGAAAAATATTTTACTCAACATCTCGAAGAGAACAAAGATTCCGCCTCGTTCCTGAGAAAGGAAAATTTTTTCTCGGGCTCTGATTATCGGTTCATCAAGTTTATTTGTCGAAAATTGATTCGCATTGAAAAAGATAAGCAAGGATTCACTTTCTTCTATCCTTACGAGGTGCAAATCATGGATCAAAAAAGTCACCATAAGATTTTGACCGGTCCTTCTCAGCATATCGCCTATAAAGAACGCCAGAAACAAGGGGCAAAGAAAAGACTCTTTCCTCAGAACTCCAATCTATGAAGTTTATTTTTTTTCTAAGAGCATTTCTGGCCACGATTCTGTTTCTTGTTTGGACTCTGTTTTGTTCCGTCTTGATGCTTCTTGAAACTTTAGTTCTTCGTCGAAGATCCCTCGAGGACCTCATTATTCTTTGGTGGGCCCGGGTTTCAGTGGGGCTCTATAATGTTCGTCTCCGAATTGAGGGGAGTGAAAACATCCCCACAGGATCTGCTTTGCTTCTATTTAACCACACAAGTTTTTTTGATGTTTTGGCACTGGCTGCGACAGTCCCAGGGTTGAGGTTCGGAGCAAAAATTGAACTTTTTAAAATTCCATTTTTTGGACCTGCCATGGAAAGAGCTGGGATTCTCCCCATTGCTCGACAGAATAGGGAAGAGGTCTTTCAAGTTTATGAGAAAGCCAAAGAGCGGGTGGCTCGCGGAGAGAAGTTTGCATTGTCCCCTGAAGGCGGGAGGAACTACGAAGAACAGCTTCTCCCTTTTAAAGCAGGTCCCTTTGTTTTTGCCATTCAATCAGGGATGCCTCTCCTGCCAGTGGTGATTCTTGGGGCAAAAGCCACATGGCCTAAAGGAACAATGTTCGCAAACTCTGATGCTTGGAAACGAACCATAGATCTCGTCTTTTTGAAGCCAGTTTCTGTGACTGGAAAATCCTTTGACGACCGTAAAGAGCTTCAGTCGGAAGTGAGAGAGTTGATGCTTCCGTACTTTAGTAAACATCCCATTTCTGAATAAGAAATGAATCCCGTTTGGCCATGAGGGGAATTTTCTGAGTTCCTGAATCAATCGTCATTCGAATGCGATTCTCAGGAAGAATTTCCAAACTTGAAATTTTGAGCTGGCGCGGGCTCACACCACGTTGGGTCTCTGAAATCAATGTCGCAATTCGTTCAAACTGAAAAAACGGCAGAAAGGACTTTCCTTGATTCCGGCTCCGCAAATTCCCGACAAAGAATTCATGATCCTGGGATATGGCCACAGGAACATTTTGATTTTTAAAATCCTCGAGTTCTTCCCAGTTTTGGCCATCGCGGGTGAGAAAGACACCATCTGCCGAAACAAGGGCTGTTTGAGGTTGAGTGGGGTGAACGGCGACAGAGTAAATGGGTTTTTTCAGAATCACTTCGGTGGAAATGAACTGAGGTTTTCTTGAAATTTCAGAAGGCTGACCGGAAGGGGCGCGCCAGAAAACGGTCCCATGCCCTTTAACCTCTGAGATGTTCCACTTTTCCTCCCGCGTTTGTTGAATGCGAAAGTGTTGAAACTTTGAAATCTTCTTCGACTCGATTTGCTGCTTAGAAATAGCAAGATCCGGTTGAGTGAGAAGAGCTTTCGCATGTTCAAGGGCGATTCTTTGACCGTTCTGAAGAATAAGGTGTGGTCCTTGTCTAAACTTCACAGGAAGCCACTGTTTGTGAGCATTCATAACAAAGGAAGCGAAGTCATAACGAGTCAGGCAAGAACTCAAATGAACCCATCCGGTAAAACCTGTTTTTTCAACTTTGGCGTACCCCTCACTGATCATCAATATTTTTAATTGATCGCCTTCCAGAGCTTGCAGGAGGGGATCGCTTTTGGGGTGTGGATCTTTTTTGATCCATTGGTCCGTGAGGAAATAAGCGAATCCAGAGCTTTCTAAGGGGCTCGCTTGAGCCTCGAGCAGGTCTTGATCGAGAACAATCTCTGAGCGATCGAGAAGGAATTTCAAGTTCCCAGAGCTTCCCCAGAACTGAGTTTGAGACCAACCTTTTTTTTGTGACTTGCGCAGGGTGAGTAAGTTCGTTTGTCCGCTGGGGAAGGGAGCCTCGGGTGAACGAAAAAAATGAACTGCTAAACGTTCTTTGGGGAGAGCCTGAGCTTCGAGGCACAAAATCCAGGGACTGCAGAATGAGAAAAGGAGACACCATCGCTTCACACCTTTAGGATGCTGGATCTTAGCCTCGTCGCCAAGGCCAGTTCGCTTGTGAAATGAAGACTCGACCTTTATACTTTGGGTTGTGAGAATATTTCTGCTGATCGTGTTTATTCCTCAATTCCTATGGGCCTCAAGTGAGAGGATGGGTGAGTTTGGTTTTTCCGAACTGACTTTGTCGCCACGGTGGAAAGCCATTGAACCCAGTGATGGGGGGATGACGCTGGCCGAGAGCTGGCTCAGTTTTTATTGGAAGCGAGATGAGACTCTGTCTGCTGAATTCGGCGTGGGAACTTCGGATCTGATGGAACCTTCGATCTTTTTTAAGCCGACAGAGCTGGATCGCCTTCAGCTTGTGAAAGCATTTCTTCAAGCAAGAACAGAATATATTAATTTTCGAGCAGGGTTAGTTCCCGTTCCGTTTGGTTTTGAAGGCTCCGTGCCTGAGTGGGAGTGGATTTTTCCGCTGACTCTTTCGCGAGAAGCTCATTGGTTCATTCGAAGAGATTATGGCCTGGAAGCTGAAG
>JBKCXY010000052.1:0-5048 GCA_046315835.1 Pseudobdellovibrionaceae bacterium
GTCAGAGGTCGTGTACCATTTGATACTTGAGTTTGGGATATCAAACTCCTTGATGCCTGAGACCCCCTCATTGACCATAGGTTCAACGGTAATGCACTGCCAAGGGACAAGGATATCCCCACGCCCCTTCTTCCCAAATGAGGGCACAAAGGGCTCATCGTGGAACTTTCGCCCAATACCATGGCCGCCAATCTCTTTCACAGTGGTGTAACCCCGGCGGGTCACAAACCTTTCGATGGTGAAGCCGATGTCGCCCGTGGTCGCACCTGGGGCTACAATCTCAATGCCCTTATCTCGAGCTAAGCGTGCGACCTCTGTCAGATCCTTGGCCTTTTCGCTAACTTCGCCCACAAAGAAAGTGGCCGAGCAGTCCCCAAAAAAACCTTCTTTTTCTGAAGTGATATCGACATTAATGAGATCTCCGTCCTTCAAGACATAGCTTCCAGGAACCCCGTGGCATACCACTTCGTTGACAGAGGTGCAGATGGTTTTCGGGTAGCCGTGATAGCCGAGGCAGGCTGGATTCGCATTGTTCGATAAGGTGAAATCATAGACGATCTTATCAAGTTCATCAGTGGTCACCCCCGCTCGAACAAATTTCTCGATATGGCGCAGAGCCCGTGCAGAAATCTTACAGACAATTTCCATTTTTTTGATTTCATCTTTGGTCAACGGTTTGACTGCCATACCCTACCCCTCAAAAAACAAAACCCACGCTGCGAACAGTGTGGGTTTTGCTCAATTCAAGAACCTTAGTCAATTACTTGAGGTGCTTGCTTACGATTTTTGTCATTTCGAACATTGAAACTGTGCTCTTACCGAACAAAGCTTTCAATTTGTCATCAGCGTTGATGTTACGTCTGTTTTTAGCATCCTGAAGCTTGTTCTTCTTGATGTAGTCCCAAAGCTTTTTAACAACTTGAGTGCGTGGCATAGAAGCAGCACCGATCACAGCAGCAAGGGTCGCGCTAGGAGTCAAAGGCTTCATGAAAGCGGGATTTGGCTTTCTTTTAGAAGCAGTTTTTTTAGCAGCTTTTTTAGGAGCAGCTTTCTTTGTCGCTTTTTTTGCAGCAGCTTTCTTAGTGGCTTTCTTAGCTTTTGCCATTATTCCTCCAAATTTTCGTTAGCACCATGCTAACGGGTTTATTGATTACTCATTGGACCTCAGTCTAATCACTTCTAGGCGTTTGTCCAAAAAAAAATGCAAGCTCCCCACATTTTTTTTGATTTTCAGAGGAGAAATGATCTTTTTGGGCTGATTTTGGCCCTTTTTCAGAGGAGAAATCTTCACTTTCAGAGGGGAAAAACCCATTTCTAGGCCTTTTTCAGACTCTTTTCTCTCTGTCTCACTCCGATACAGAGAGTATGAAAAGCTTTGCTGATGTCCTTCAAGAACGCTTAGAAAAGAAAATCCGCGAGGAGTTTCAAGCTCAATCTTCCTCCGAAAAGAGGAAGGATCAACCCAGTCCTCTTTCGCAGTGGATGACCACAGACCCCGCTTTTCTCTCGCAAGTGCTGGCTCAGACCCCAAAGTTTCACTTCAAGAAACCAGCTCCTCGGAAAGCTCATCGCCTCCCCGAAACTTTGGTTAAATCCTATCAGTTTATGATTTCATTGGGACTTGATCTTCATCCCGGCTTCACTCTGAACGAGCTGAAATTCGCGTTCCGTCAAGGGGCCAAAAAAACTCACCCCGACCATGGCGGTCAGGGTGAAGACTTTCGACGATTGAAAGACGAGTACCAAAGACTGGTTACATTTCTTACTGTAAAGGCCTAAATCTCAAGCGCTTCGGCTGAGCGGCTTCTTCTCCCAGACGACGAACTTTATCCTCTTCATAATCGGAATAGTTGCCATTGAAGAATGAAACTTGGCTATCACCTTCAAAAGCCAAGATGTGAGTGCAAATACGATCCAAGAACCAGCGATCATGCGAGATCACCACAGCACAGCCTCCAAATTCCAGAAGGGCATCTTCCAAAGCTCTCATCGTGTTGACATCTAAATCATTGGTCGGCTCATCGAGCAGCAAGAGATTCGCACCTTCTTTGAGCATCTTCGCCATGTTCACCCGGTTTCTTTCACCGCCAGAGAGAGCTCCCACTTTCTTTTGTTGAGCTTCGCCTGAGAAGTTAAACCAAGAACAGTACTGGCGTCCGTTGATTTCGCGGTTCCCGAGCTTCACCAGCTCTTGACCATTGGCGATTTCCTCGAACACCGTGCGATTCGGATTCAAGCTCTCGCGAGTTTGATCGACAAAAGCAAGCTTCACCGTTTCGCCGACTTTAAATGTCCCACGATCTGGCTTTTCTTTCCCCGCGATCATCTTAAAAAGAGTGGTTTTACCAACCCCATTTGGCCCCACGACGCCAACAATGCCCCCGCGAGGTAAAGAGAAATTCAAATTATCAAACAGAACTTTATCACCGTACGCCTTAAACACGCCTTGGGCTTCCACTACGATGTCACCCAACCGAGGACCGGCAGGGATATAGATCTGAAGCTCTTTCAGTTTCTCTTGGGTCGGCTCTTTCAAAAGATTTTCGTAATTGCTGATACGAGCCTTCGATTTGGCCTGACGAGCTCTGGGAGCCATGCGGATCCATTCAAGCTCGCGCTCCAAGGTCTTGTTCTTTCTCTCTTCAGTTTTCTGTTCCTGCGCCATGCGCTGATCTTTCTGTTCCAACCAAGACGAGTAATTGCCCTTCCACGGAATTCCTTCACCGCGATCCAGTTCTAAAATCCAGCCTGCGACATTATCTAGAAAATAACGATCGTGGGTCACCGCGATGACAGTTCCTGGGAACTTGGCGAGGAACTGCTCGAGCCAATGAACACTTTCCGCATCCAAGTGATTTGTTGGCTCATCCAAAAGCAAAATGTCGGGATTTGAAAGCAATAAGCGACAAAGCGCCACACGGCGCTTTTCACCGCCCGAAAGATTGGTGACAGGAAGATCCCCATCTGGGCAGCGAAGGGCATCCATGGCTTTCTCGATGGTTTGATCCACTTCCCAGCCATTGAGGGCTTCAATTTGCTCTTGAATTTTCCCCTGCTTCTCGATGAGTTTATTCATCTCATCGGGATCAAGATCAGGATCATTGAATTTCTCTGAAATGGCGTTGAAATCTTTCATGAGCTTGGGAAGCTCGCCCATACCGGCAAAAATATTTTCTTTCACCGTCAAAGAATTGTCTAACTCAGGCTCCTGGGGAAGGTAACCCACTTTCAAAGTTTTCGAAGGGAAAGCTTCACCTAAAAAATCTTTGTCCACGCCTGCCATGATTTTGAGCAAAGTTGATTTTCCAGATCCATTGAGACCAAGAACTCCAATTTTGGCGCCGTAAAAATATGAGAGATAAATATTCTTCAGGACATAGCGATTGGGTGGATAAACTTTGGAAACACCCTTCATCGTGTAGATGATTTCTTGAGACATTTTTTTCCCCTTGATTTAGCGAATGAATACTTATCTAATTGATCCCCTCATGAGTCAATCCTGCAAGGATGCAAAAAAACCTAATTGGCAGTTCACCAGCCAAGAGCTGCTCGGAGCCCTCAAAACCTGGGATGAGCTCTCTCAAAGAACGGGCAAAGCCCCTGATGAACAGCGCCTTGAAGAATTCAAAGCTCTGCTGTGTAAGATTCAAAAGGATCTGGAAGCTTTCGAGCCAGAACGAGTAGAGCAGGCCGGGGACGCGAAATCCGACTGAGATTTAGCTGATTCTTCAGGGGTCAGCGCCCGAAGGCTCAGAGCATGGAGTCCTTGCACTCTCTCTGCTTCTAAAAGCCCCATGATCTCTCTTTGCCGGTCGACTCGAGACATTCCGGCAAACTTTGAGCTCACAATCAAAACTTTGAAATGTGTTTCAGCCCCGCCACGAGAATGCAGATGGCTCTCATTTTCAATCTGAAGCTGTTCGGGAGAAAACTTGTGAGTGAGTTTCTCTCGCAGGGAATTTTCAATCTTCATAAATCTACTTTTTACCGATCTTGGATTTAACCTCTTGAACAATGGTCTGAGCTTTCAGACCCACTTCGAAAGCTTTCATCGCCACTTTCTCTGTGACAGGACTTTCTAAAATCTGCTTTTCAATTTTCTTGGCTTTTTGCAGCCCTTGAGAGGCAAAAAATTGGGCGAGAGGATGCCCTAAGGGCAAGCCTTCGAATTTCCCATCATAAACCCAGTCTGTGGCAATGGTCTCGGCCACTTCGAAAGGCTTTGGAAAACGCGCTCGGAGGATTTCAGAGCCATAAAAGCTCAGTTCCACGCGAGGAGCATCCTCTGTCGGCGGCACCGCTCCCGTGGCCTCAGCGGGAGAATCTATTGTCGACTCTCCAGTGGCTTCCACCTCCACGACTTGAACCTCAGGCTCTTCGCTGCGACCTGGGCGACGCTTCCTTTTGCTCTCCGTGGGCGCTCCCTCCACAGAAGAAGCGACATCTTTGGCATTTGTCTTTTTAAAATCTTTTGTTGATGGCATTTAGACCTCTTTTTCCCATCCCAGCAGTTCCCGGGTCACCGCTTCGTAATCCGCTTTGGCATTGGATTTTGCCGAGAAGAGATGCCGGTTAGACCTAATTGAATTTTTAATCTCGCTCGAAGAACGTATATAATTCTTTAACAGTAAATCCTCAAATGTTTCCAAACAGTAAGAAAGAATTTCTTTACTGGTGGTTTCGCGCCCATCAAATTTTGTGAACAGGATTCTTTTGTCCACTTGCACTTGGAACTCGTTCTCAATCTCTCTGAGGTCTTCCAAGTTCTTTTTCAGCCCAATCAGGGAAAATTTGTCGGGATTAATCGGAAGGACCACTCGATCAGAGGCACAAGTCACAGCCGTATTGATTGCTGACAAATTGGGAGCTGTATCGATGATCATCAAATCGTACCGTGCTTTGACTTCAGCAAGAGGATTCTTCACCGCCGTGGCAAGATTTCGATGCGACTGCATGAGAACTCGGTCTAAAACTGAATTATTGAGAGACGAGGGCAACAGGTCTATGTATTCATCCACTGTGCGCACAGCTTCATTAAAACTGCATTT
>JBKCXY010000053.1:0-2310 GCA_046315835.1 Pseudobdellovibrionaceae bacterium
CCCAGCGCTGCAAATATTGTTGAATTAACAGTCAGGACAACCCAAGCACCGAGAATTCCAAAATTTAAATCGTGCCCAGCAATTGTCGCCACAGTTGTTACACCCAATACACTCAGGAATCCTTTGGTGGCCCCCCAAAAAATTTCACCAAGGACAATCTCTTGTGGGCGCAACGGAGATAAAATCATCGTGCTGTAGGTCTTTTGATAATTGAGTTTTGCAAAGTTTGCGTAAGAGCATTCAAAAAAGGAAACCATCATACTTGTCGTACAGAGCAACGCTGGATAGAAAAAATCAGCATAGCTGAGGCCCTGAATTGTCGGAACGAACGACCCTAAACCGTATCCGATCGCCAGAAGAAAAAATGTGGGCTCTAAAAGAATCCAAAAGGCACTGACGAGCCAGGTCTTTTTGAAAGCCAAAAAGTTCCTTTTCCAGACGTGACGAACTCCCGAAGCTACCGAAGGAATTTTATGAACATGCAAATTCATAGAGGTTCATCCCTCAAATCATGACCGGAGAGTTTTAAAAAGACATCACTCAAATTCGGCTGTCTAATCGTGAGTTGATAGCCATGAAATCTTTGAATGAACTGTTCATGACTTTGACCTTCCTTCAAATGCACATTCAACTGGTTGCGTGCCGTTTGATAAGAAACACCTTCAGAGTTCATACGATTCATAAAGTAGATAATCTCTTTGGGTCCCATTTCTACTTCAATGACTTCTTTTCCAATGAGCTCCTTAACAAGGGCCCCCGGAGTTCCCATAGCCAAAATTCTTCCTTTGTCCATGATGGCGACTCGGTTACAGAGCTTTTGAGCTTCTTCCATATAGTGTGTGGACATGATCACTGTAACGCCTTCAGACTGAAGTTGCTGGATAAAATTCCAAATCCAAAGACGCGCTTGTGGATCTAAACCCACCGTGGGTTCGTCCAAGATGAGAATCTCTGGATGATTCAAAAGGCCCCTGGCAATTGCCAGTCTTCGCTTCATCCCTCCACTGAGCTGCTCTACTGAACGATGAGCCATTTCTTCGAGATGAGTAATCTTCAGAACCTCTTCAATTCTCACTTTGGCCACTTGGGAATCGATGCCGTGGTAGGTGGAGTAGATTTCCAGATTTTCATAAACAGTGAATTCAGGATCTAAGCCGTCTTCCTGGGGAACTACGCCGATTCGGGCTTTTACATCTCGCACATTCTTCTTAAGACTGATTCCTAGCATATAGAGCTCGCCGGAAGTGATCTGAACACTCCCATAGAGCATTTTCATCGTGGTGGATTTTCCAGCCCCATTAGGGCCCAGCAAAGCGAAGCATTCGCCTTTATTCACGGAAAAAGAAACCCCAGAGACCACAATTTGGTCTCCGTATTTTTTAACTACTGATTTTGCTTCGAGAACGACTTGAGACATCACCCACTATTGTGGGCCCGCTTTTAGTCTTTTTCAATAGAGGCTTTGCGTTTTCTCTTATGTGGATCCAGCTCGCGGCAACGCAATCGAATGTGGTTTGGTGTGACTTCGATAAGTTCATCATCAGAAATCCATTCCATGGCCTTTTCGAGAGTGATTGGCTGAACGGGAACTAGACGAATGGCCTCATCAGCACCTGATGCACGGACGTTTGTCAGTTTCTTTTCGCGAGTGATATTCACTTCAAGATCATTTTCTTTGGCGTGCTCACCAACGATCATTCCTGTGTAAACTTCTGTTTGTGGAATGACGACCATTCTTCCCCGCTCTTGCAGATTCCAAATGGCGTAAGCCGTTGCTACACCTTGACGATCTGAGATCATAGATCCGTTTTGGCGTGCTGTAATTTCACCACGGTAATCATCGTAGCCGTCATACTGTGTGTTCAAAAGTCCCGTCCCACGAGTATCTGTCATGAATTCAGATCTATATCCAATCAATCCTCGGGCAGGAATTCTAAATTCCAGTCTTGTGCGACCTGAGCCTTTGGAAGCCATGTTAGTCATCACGCCTTTACGCTGACCGAGTTTTTCAGTCACGACACCCACATGAGAATCTTCGATATCAATGACAGCCAACTCAAAAGGTTCTAAAAGCTTGTCACCCTCACGCTTGTAAACAACCTGTGGTTTCGAAACACAAAGCTCGTAACCTTCACGGCGCATTTGTTCGATCAAAACTCCCAACTGGAGTTCTCCTCGGCCCATGACTTTGAAAGCTTCATTTGAATCTGTTTTTTCAACTCGAATCGCGACGTTGTGAAGAAGTTCTTTTTCAAGTCTTTCGAAAATTTTTCGAGAAGTGACGTTCTTTCCATCACGCCCACCAAAGGG
>JBKCXY010000054.1:0-3522 GCA_046315835.1 Pseudobdellovibrionaceae bacterium
GCGTGAGAATTTCAAGCTCGTTTACGGTGCTATCTTGAGTTTCAAAGATGGCGAAAAAGTTTCAAAAGGTGCAACAGTTGCTGAGTGGGATCCTTATTCCAATCCGATCATTTCGGAAGTCACAGCATTCGTGAAGTTCCAGGATATCGAAGAAGGTTCAACAATGACTGAGCAAGTGGATCCAGTGACTGGGTTCGCGACGAAAGTCATCACTGAAACTAAACAATCAGATATTAAGCCAACAGTTCTGTTGGTGGATTCAAATGGGCAGCAATTGAATTTGCCAGGCCGTGATATTCCTGCACGATATCTAATCCCAGTGGGCGCTCAATTGCTTGTTTCTGATGGTCAGGAAGTGACTTCAGGAGATGTGATTGCGAAACTTCACCGTGAAACTTCAAAAACGAGAGACATCACAGGAGGTCTTCCTCGGGTCGCTGAACTTTTCGAAGCTCGTAAGCCTAAAGAAGCAGCTATCGTTTCTGAAATTGATGGTTACGTCACTTTCGGTAAGGACGTTAAAGGTAAGCAGAGAGTGATAGTCACTCCAGAAGTAGGGGAACAAAAGGAATACTTAATCCCTAAAGGTAAACACGTTGCAGTTCGTGAAGGTGAGTATGTGAAGGCTGGAGAGGCTTTGATGGATGGTCCTACGAACCCACATGATATCTTAAGAGTTTTGGGTGATAAGGCGCTCTCGAGTTATCTTGTGAATGAAATCCAAGAAGTTTACCGACTCCAAGGGGTTGCGATTAACGACAAGCATATCGAAGTGATCGTACGTCAAATGTTGCGTAAAGTTCAGGTTCTTGAGCCCGGTGATACTCGCTTCTTGGCGGGTGAGCAGGTCGAGAGATACTTCTATGACGAAGAAAATGATCGCGTGAACAAAGAGGGTGGTCAGCAGGCAACTTGTGAGCCTCTCCTCTTGGGTATCACTAAAGTTTCATTGAGTACCGATAGTTGGATCTCCGCGGCATCGTTCCAAGAGACAACTAAGGTCCTCACTGAGGCTGCAATTAACTCGAAAACAGACTCTCTCCGTGGGTTGAAAGAGAATATTATCATGGGTCGATTGATCCCAGCTGGTACAGGATTGACCTCGTACAAGCGCTGGAAAGTCATTGTGACAGATGATGAAGTTCCTTCTTTCACTCAGCTCCCAGGGTTTTCTATGCAAGGCCAGCCCTAAATAGGAGTCACAAAGAGAAGATAAAAAGGGCAGCCTGTGGCTGCCCTTTTTGTTGAAAAATGTTCAATCACGGCTTGACCGACCGAGGTAGAGAAGCTACTTTGCCAGGCTCGTAAAACCGGAAGGTTATTGAGTAATTATTTGCCTTCGGCCACCGGTGGTATAGGCAAGTAGTGAAGCGATCGGCATACAAAGGAGAAACAATGCCAACAATTAACCAGCTCATTCGACGTGAAAGAGTTGTACAAAAAAATCAGACGAAGTCACCAGCTCTGACTTCATGTCCACAAAAGCGTGGGGTCTGCACTAGAGTTTACACAACAACTCCAAAGAAGCCGAATTCTGCTTTGAGAAAAGTAGCAAAAGTTCGTCTTTCAAATGGTTTTGAAGTGATTTCATACATTCCTGGCATCGGCCATAACTTACAAGAGCACTCTGTAGTTATGATCAGAGGCGGTCGTGTGAAGGATCTCCCAGGTGTTAGATATCACATCGTTCGTGGAGTACTTGATCTTCAAGGCGTTAATGGACGCTTGAGCAGCAGATCTAAGTACGGTGCAAAGAAACCCAAGAAGTAATTCTAAATTTTGAAAGATAGGTGACGTATGGCTCGTCGTAAAAAAACGTATAAAAGAGAGATTATCCCTGATCCAGTATACAAGGACATCGTAGTTGCTAAGTTCATTAATAAAATGATGATCCAAGGGAAAAAGGCAGTTGCGCAGAAGCTTTTCTACGGAGCATTGGATGAACTCCAAGGCAAAGTAGCTGGAGAAGAACCAATTTCTGTTCTCAAGAAAGCATTGGAAAACTGTAAACCAGCTTTGGAAGTTCGTTCACGCCGTGTGGGTGGAGCAACTTACCAGGTTCCAGTGGATGTTAGACCTTCAAGACGTTTAGCATTGGCTATGCGATGGTTGATTGAATATGCTCGCGATCGTGGGGAGAAAGATTTCTCTAAACGACTGGCTGGTGAATTATTGGACGCTTTCAACAATCGTGGAAATGCGATCAAGAAGCGTGAAGATGTTCATAAGATGGCAGAAGCCAACAAAGCATTCTCACACTACAACTGGTAGTCTAAAATAATTGGTGGTCTTTCTCGATGTCAGCTTTGGATCCAAAGACCGTTAGTGAGCTTAAGTATACCCGAAACATAGGTGTGATGGCTCACATCGACGCAGGAAAGACCACAACTTCAGAGCGAATTCTTTATTACACAGGGAAAAGTCATAAATTAGGGGAGGTCCATGATGGTGATGCTACCATGGACTGGATGGAGCAAGAGCAGGAGCGTGGGATTACGATCACGGCTGCTGCGACCACCGTTTCCTGGAAAGATCACAGAATTAATATCATAGATACCCCGGGACACGTTGATTTCACGATTGAAGTGGAGCGATCTTTGCGTGTTCTCGATGGTGCGATTGCTGTCTTTGATGGTGTGAATGGTGTCGAGCCTCAGTCTGAAACTGTCTGGAAGCAAGCTGATAAGTACAAAGTTCCGAGAATTTGCTTCATTAATAAAATGGACAGGGTAGGCGCAGACTTTGTCATGTCGGTGGACTCAATTAAGACAAAATTGTTAGCGAATCCAATTCCTATTCAAGTTCCGATTGGTCTTGAAGACTCATTTGTTGGAGTGGTCGATCTTCTTGAAGCTTGCGCCTATACGTGGACTGGATCTGACAGGGGTGAAGCCTTTCAAAAAGGCGAAATTCCCCAAGATCTCAAAGAGTCTGTCGAAAAGTATCGTTTAGAAATCGTAGAAAAGATCGTGGAGTTTGATGAAGCTCTCATGGATAAGTATCTCAATGGCGAGTCTGTCACCGTCTCTGAACTCAAGGCGGCCCTCAGGAAGGGTACTTTGGAGCTCAAATGTTTTCCCGTTCTTTGTGGAGCTGCTTTCAAAAATAAGGGTGTTCAACCATTGATTGATGCCGTAGTTGATTACTTGCCAAGCCCACTCGATGTGAATTCTGTTTCAGGAATGAATCCAGAAAATACTGATAAAATAGTGGTTTGTAAGACAGATTTTGAAGAGCCAGTCTGTGGTCTTGCCTTTAAAATTGCCACTGATCCGTTTGCAGGTTCTTTAACCTATGTTCGTGTGTACTCTGGAATTCTCAAAGTGGGAGATTCTGTTTTGAATCCACGAACCGAAAAGCGAGAAAGAGTTCAGAAGATCGTAAAGATGCACGCCAACTCAAGAACGGAAGTGAATGAGATCAAAGCAGGTGATATTGGCGCAGTGATTGGTCTTAAGTTCACGGCAACTGGGGATACACTTTGCGATCAGAAACGCCCAGTTGTTTTGGAATCAATTACGT
>JBKCXY010000055.1:0-3759 GCA_046315835.1 Pseudobdellovibrionaceae bacterium
CTAAAATCAGTTGAGTAGCTGTTGGCCAACGACATTCAAGGATTCATCGATTTCTTTTTGAGTGGCTTTTCTGACGTCGAGAGCATCAATTTCAAAAATAAGGTCCTGACCTGCCAGAGGATGATTTCCATCAAGGCTCACAAGATCAGAATGTATTTCCAAGACACGATATTCACGCTTCACACCGGACTTGCTGATGATTTGAAGGCTTTGAAATCTTCTCACATCTTTTGGCAGTTTACTTCGAGGAAACAAAATGACTTTGGAAGGATCATAGAGCCCGTAAGCTTCTTCTGCTGGGACGTGAACGATTCGGTGTTCGCCTTTCTTCAAATTCTGCAGATTTCTATTGAGCCCCCCAAGGAATCCCATTCCTTCAACAGCGTCAGTGACAGTCAGTACATCACGATTATAAGTAGAGCTAATCAGCTGACCGGCTTTATTTTTCAGTTTGCATTTAAATGAAATAATTTGTCCGTCCATAAGCCCCTCTTTCCTCAAATAAAAAACCGACCCTCTCGGATCGGTTTTCAACAGTTCTAATTCACAAAGTGATTAGTATCTAGATCGAGTATTTGTGCGTGGAGCTTGTGGTTTCGCTTCACTCACATTGATCGCACGACCTTCAAGTTGAGATCCGTTCCAGCGCGAGATCGAAGCTTCAGCTTCAGATCCAGATGACATTTCAACAAAAGCAAAACCTTTGCTGCGTCCTGAATCGCGATCAATAATGACTTTTGCAGATTCAACAGTTCCGCACTGTGAAAAAGCATCGATCAGTGTTTGATCGTTTGCAGAATAAGGCAGATTACCAACGTATAACTTGTGACTCATATTTCCTCCTCAGAAAGTGAGCGCTAACTTTTAAGGAATATGAACACAATGAACATGAACCTGAAGTGAGCCAATGAAGCATCACTATACCACTCATTCCAGATCCACCCTAATAAATTAAAAAACATTTTCTGACGAGGATCTCATTTACCTATATAGATCAAGCTTATCAGCTACATACAAACTTCAGCTAAAAGCCTAGAAAAAGCTAGAATTCCTCGAGTTCGGTGAAAAAACCTCAAGCAAGATTTCACACTGACTTTCATTTTCTATCTCGAGACTTCGTACATTGTCTGAACCATTCCGTTATCGAAAGTGATCGTAGATCTATGGTTCAGTTTCACAGGGGGGATGTTCTCAAACAAGGGAATGCCTTGGCCAAGAATCACCGGCGCATGTGTCAGAATAAGGTCGTGAATCAGGCTCTCTGCAAGAAAGCTCTGAATGGTTTTTCCGCCATCCTTATCAGCAATATACCCATCCAGACTTGTAGCGATGAAGACTTTGTTTCTCATGCTTGCGCTCCTGCATTGCCATTTTTCCACCATTAGTCTAACTTACCAAAGCTCATGTATCAATTACGCCCCTATCAAAAAGAAGCCGTGGACAGCACTGTGCAGTTCTTCCGCCGAAGACGGGACCCTGCCGTGATTGTTTTGCCGACAGGCGCTGGCAAAAGCTTAGTGATTGCTGAGCTTGCTAAAATTGCAAAAGGACGCGTGCTTGTCTTGGCCCATGTCAAAGAACTCGTTGAGCAGAATCATCAAAAATACACAAGCTACGGATTAGAAGCGGGGATCTTCTCAGCAAGCCTCGGCAAAAAAGATGTTTCTCAAAAAGCGATTTTTGGGAGCGTACAATCGGTGGCCCGTGCTGATGATTCTTTCTTTGAGAATTTTAGCCTTCTGGTGATCGATGAATGTCATCGTGTAGCTGAAGAAGGTTCAACCCAGTACCAAGAGATCATTCAAAAACTCACTGAGAAGAATCCACAGTTAGCCATTTTAGGTTTGACAGCAACCCCCTACCGTTTAGGAATGGGCTGGATTTTTGAGGTCGGCCATAGTGGCGAAATCAAGACAGATCAAAAGCGATTCTTCAAACAGTGCGTCTATGAGCTGCCACTGTCGTATATGATTCAAAATCGATTTCTGACCACCCCTGTGAAAGTCGACATTCCTGTCACTTGCTATGATTTTTCTGAGCTTTTTGAAAAGGGCGAGTCCTACACCACGGCCCAAGTTGAAGAGGTACTCAAGAATCAAAAGCGGCTCACACCTTTGATTGTGAACAACATTGTGGACATTGCTGAAAAGTACGACCGCAAAGGTGTCATGATTTTTTCAAGCTCGGTGAAACATGCTGAAGAGATCATGGAGTGCTTACCACCCGCTCAAGCCCGCGTTGTCCTTGGTGATACCGACATCCAAGATCGGGACCGTATTGTTGAAGCTTTTAAGCAGAGAAAATTTAAGTACCTGGTGAACGTCTCAGTCCTCACCACAGGATTTGATGCTCCCCATGTGGATGTCATTGCGATCATGCGGCCCACAGAATCCAACGCTCTTTACCAACAAATCATTGGGCGGGGCTTGCGACTCAGCGAAGGCAAAAAGGATTGCTACATTCTTGATTACACGGGGATGAGCCACGATATCTTCGCACCCACTGTGAAGGACAAAAAACCTGCAAAGGACACAGTTCCCGTGCGCATCCCCTGCCCTGAATGTGAATTTGAAAATGATTTTTGGGGCTATGTGGATGACGAGGGCATGGTGATCGAGCACTATGGCCGTCGCTGCCAGGGGGAGTTCGCGACCCTAAAACTTGGGAAGTCAAACCCTGCGGGTACCTTTTTCGCTTTAAAATCTGTCACATTTGCAGTGAGAAGAATGATGTGACGGCTCGAGAGTGCGTCAGCTGCAGAGCTGTGCTCATCGATGCTGATGCCAAGTTGAAACAAGCGAGGCTTTCAAAGAATGCCCACGTGATGGAGCCCGACCGCATCGAGTTTAATGAAAAAATCGATAAGAATGGAAATTCTTATCTTGAGGTGCGCTACTATGATTGGAATGGTCATTACTTGAGTGAAGTCTTCTTTTTCAACAATCCTACAGCCATTAAGAAATTCAATATTAACTTCTTACGCTCACACTTGCGCCGTCCTGAACTTGCGATGGATATGAACTCACCCAAAGAATTTCTGAAGTATCAGGTTCTGATGCGAAAGCCTTCCTATGTGATCGCCCGCAAACAAGAGCAGTTCTGGCGCATCACCGAAAAAATCTTCGCTGAGGAGTTCTGATATTTAAAACCAAAGATCTTTCACACAGCGATGATCCCTTGGCTGGTCCTCGAATGTCGACAGACCATCAAAGCGATCTATGGGAAGAGAAGCTATTTTTTGAGGATCCTCAATCATTCTTAGGTTGACCGCAATTCGTGTGAACCCATCTGCATTCTTCTCATTGGCCTGATAGTGAGTGAGACATCCGCAGTTACTACAGAAGTGAAATTTATTGATTTTACTTCCACGTTCATAGTGAGAGGTTATCCCTCCCACTTGAATACCCTCTTCCCTGAATCCATAGGCCCAAAGAGCGCCATATTTACGACAAAGTGTGCAATTGCAAGCTGTGACGCTTTCCAATTCTACAGGGTATTGCCATCTCACTTCTCCGCAATGGCATGATCCACTCAAATCAGGTAAGCTTGCAGACATCAAATATTCTCCCCAGAAAGAAGTCTATGGCTATCAATCTGATCCTGTCAGCTGAAAATTGGGAACTGACTCATAATCCTGTCCCTTCAGCAGAACGCCGTCCTCTAGATACTCAACTTTGAAAAGAAAAATGGGAATCGGACGGAATTTCTGTTTCTTGCTTTGCAAGAAACAGAAATCACCAACGAACACGCTGATTTCAT
>JBKCXY010000056.1:0-7779 GCA_046315835.1 Pseudobdellovibrionaceae bacterium
CCCTAAAGGTAAGCGTAATTCTGGTAGAGAAGACTGACTGTTCCAAGAACCTAGATACTGAGGAAGAAGACCTGACGTGCCACGACTCCTCCAAGTTTGTTTTGCCGTGCTCCATCTAGACTTTCGGCCAGATCAAAAGAAACCTAGAGGGGCGGCTCAAAATTCTCATGAATTCTTAAATAATCTGTCTCGACCAGAAACACCCTTGTCTTCTGAACTTCTCATCACGAGAATTCAGTCCATGAAAAGAATCTTAATTGCAACGGCGTTGTTGTTTCTTCTGGGCTGCGCCCCTTCAGGAGATGAACCTCGCGGGTCCAATGACCCTCAAGGCCCTGTCACGACAGACTATAGTGCTTACAAAAGCCTGAGCTGGGAACAAGCGGCTCCCAATACTCGGATTTGGAGTTTGCATCTTTTTGAGGCGATTGATCGGTATGGCGAAGATCTTGTTTTTGGAGCTGAAGATGTGCTTAGTTTTTGTCCTCGTTTTTATTCGTTGAATCGCCAAGAGCGCATTGAGTTCTGGGGTTATCTTTTTTCTGTGATCTCAAAATATGAATCCAATCACAATCCATCTGCTCGCACTCTGGAAGAAAATCGTTGGGATGCCATCACGGGAGGGCCGCTCTATAGTGAGGGCCTTTTGATGTTATCCTATCAAGATCGACAATCTGTTCCTGGGTGTCGATTTGATCATCGCGCCGATCAGAGATTAGCTGCGACAGATCTCCGTCGGAGTATTCTGCAGCCTAAAAATAATCTCGAGTGTGGTGTGAGAATCATGGCTCGGCAGTTGAAAAAACATGATCGGATTGTGATTGGGAGTGGAGCCTATTGGGGAGTCATTAAGTCCACTTCGCGAGTGCAGAAGATCACAGAGGTCATTTCTAACACTCGCAAATTTTCAGTCTGTCAGTAATTACTTTGTTTCAAACATGGATCGAGCGTAAGCGCTTTTGATGTAAGAAGGTTCATTATCCTTCTTCATTCCAGCGACACGCCAGTAGTACTGCTTTCCTTTTTCCACATTCACTGTGAACTGAGCACCTGCCAAGTAATTTTCGTTTACAACCAGCCACTTGAACATGGGATCTGTTGCGACTTGAAGGTGATAGCCTGTCACGCCCGGAACTTCTTTCCAAGTTAGAGTCACAGAAGCATCACTCACTGAAGTGTACCATTCAGGCTTCAGCTCTGAAGGTTGGTCAGGTTTTGTGGAGAGCTCCTTTGCCGGCTCAATGGGGTTATAAAGTGGTTTCCAAGTGTGAGCACCGCCCGCAGCCATCACTTGGGAAGAGGCCAAAAGGATTGAAATCAGGATGGTTTTCATAGGTATTCCTTTCAAAATAAGAAGCTTTTTCAAAATAAGGGACCTCTTTTCCAAAAACAACCTGGGAGCGGCTTGATCGCCCCCTTGACGCATGCTATCACCCGCTACGGTTGAACAGATGATCGCTGTGAAAACAGAGGAAAGTCCGGACTCCCTATGGCGGCGCAAGGGGTAACGCCCCTCCTTCAAGTGCAAACGCAAGAATGCTCAAGAAGAGGAACAGTGGAACAGAGAGAATGTCCAGGGCATTGATCCTGAGGGCGGGAACGGGAGCCTTCAGGGGAGTCGCTGGAGTGAAAACAGCCAAACTCTGCGCGGAGCAAGATCAAATAGGGGAGCATAAAAAGTGCGGCCAGCATCTGCTTCCGGGTCAGATCGCTAGAGGGATCAAGCAATTGGTCTCCCAGAGGAATGATCATCCAGAGGGCCCTTCCGGGAAAGGGCTCTTGAGACAGAATCCGGCTTATGGTCAGCCAATCCCGATTTATGGGCCCTTCAGTTTCTACGATTGAAGGGCCCGACTTTACGATGTGTTTTTCAAGTGGGTGGGTATGTTGCGGGTCACATTGATTTTTTTAGCTCTGCTTTTTTTGGTCGCGGTTTCCAAAGCTCAAGTAGCCGATGATCAGCGAAGAATTCCTGAGGCTCGCAAAGCTGCCGTGAATCCCCAGCCCTCGGCTCGTGATTTTTCAAAGATTAATTCTCAACACAAACTTCTGATGGCCGTGGTCGATACTGGAGTTGATTACAATCACCCCTTATTGATTGATCATATCCATTTCAATCTCAATAAGAGTGGTCAACCCATAGGGACTGGTTTCGATTTTTCTGCAGGGGATGTGTGGCCATCACCATACATCGCAATCACGATTGATCAAAATTCTTCGGCACCGGCAGCGCGACGGCAAGAAGGTGCTTTACTCGTTCGACGGTTGGAGGAACTCAGAAAAGCGCAGCCTCAATTTGCTCAGTTTTGGGATCCAGCTCGAAACATTATTCAAGAAATTAGTCAGAGCTCTTTTCATGGTACTCACGTCGCGGCTCTGATGGTTTACGACTCTCCAGAGCTGGGGCTTCTTCCCTACAGAGCTTACCCCTATCCGATGACCTTCAGAGGAGATCAGCCCACCGTGGACCTTTCTCAAGATGCGCTGATGAAGTCGGTGGAGCAAGCCGTGGCTGACGGGGCAAGAGTGATCAATCTTTCTTTGGGTGTGACTCGCAACCGCGCGGTGGAAGGTCCTGAGAAGAAAGCTTATGAAGAGCAAAAAAAGAGAATGGCAGCTCTGCACGCTTTTGCAGCTCGCAATCCTCAAGTCGCTTTCATCGCAGCTTCAGGCAATGAGGGCGCTTGGATCGATGATCGTTCTCGCTTGAATCTTCCTTGCGGGGTGAACGCACCGAATATTCTTTGTGTCGGAGCTTTGGACGTTGACGGTGGTCTCGCCGCATTCAGCAATGTGGTTTTGCCGGACTATCCCTTCTTGTTGGCACCCGGTGAAAATATTTTGTCAGCATTTCCAAGCCAGCTTTGCTCTCACAGTCCTTACTTGCTGCCGCTTCTTGCCCAAGGCGACAACAGCTTTCCATGGAGCACGCCCCGAGGACGCGATCACCTCGTGCAGTCACTGACGAAAGAGTGCCAAGACTCGAATGGCATGTTCATCAGCACGGGAACTTCTATGGCCACTCCCATCGCGGCACGCTTGGTGGGAAAACTCATGGCTCAGCAGCCACAGCTTTCGGGGTCTGCTGCCATTCAGCAGATCTTGAGATCGGGTGAAGATCTTCGCGTGGGTAAGCTGGTTCTGACAAAGCTCAAAGTCGAAAAACCGAGCTGGTATCAAACGCTCGCTCCTTGGAGCCCAGGTCGCTTTTTCAATAAGACCTTGACGGAAGAATCGGAGTATTTTGAACTCATCACTCGATGAGATATTTAAGTTCAATCATTCTCTGCGCTGTTTTCATGCTCCCCCTCAAGAGCTTCGCTTCAGACTGGCAAGCTCCATTTTTAGAAACGAAATTAAGGGAAATTACTTCGTCACAGCCCATGTCTCCGGCAAATTTTGATTTAAAATCGGCTGAGGGGAAATGGATTCTCGTCGATGTTTGGGCTTCTTGGTGCGAGCCTTGCCGCGAATCTTTTCCGTTTTATGAAAAACTCTATCAGGAGAATAAGGATCGCGGATTTCTAGTCTTAGGTCTGGCCATGGATGCTGACAAAAATGATTCTTTAAAATTTTTGTCACAATCCAAAGTCTCCTTCCCTATACTGTATGACGAAGGGAAAAAGTTACGGAAGAAGTGGCAAATTCCTTCTTTGCCGATTTCATTTTGGGTCAATCCCCAGGGTGAAGTAATTGAAGTAAAGAAGGGTTTTAATAACAGCGATAAAAAGCTGATCACGCAGAAACTGAACTCATTCCTACAAAATAAAGGAGAAAAACGATGAGAAAATTATTAATGTCTTTAGCAATGTTAAGTGCACTGTCTTTGTCTGGCTGCGCGATGTACGGCAAAGGCGGCCACGGTTGTGCTTGCAAGCAAAAGTGTTGCGCAGAAAAATGTGAGTGCAAAGATGGCAAGTGCGGCGGCTGCAAAGAGGGCACTTGCGAAATGAAAAAAGAAGAAGAGAAAAAGTAATTACTTTTTCTGAGCGTAAATTAAAAGCTCTTTACCTTCTCTGCGGTCAATGGAGTTTTTCCATCGACCCCAGAATAAAAATCGGAAATATTTTTTAAGTCGTTCCCGATATTCCCACTCTGAGCCCCCAAAGGGTGGTCCGCTTTTTCTTTCCATCGTGAATAACACCGCCAAGACAAAACCACCTGGCGTGAGTAAATTCATCCAGCTTTTCACCATCTCATTTCTGCGCAAAGGATTGATCGCGCAAAAACAAGTGTGCTCAAAAATCAGATCGTAAGAGCCCTGATTTTCTTGAGAGAACTTGAAAAGATCCTGCTCGACCCATCGGATATTGAGATGACTGTATTTTTGTCGGGCTCTGGTGAGGGCCTCTGAAGAGACATCCACGGCCGTGACTACATGACCTTCCTGGGCAAAGTAAGCGGCATCATTGCCACTGCCACAGCCAAGAACGAGGACTCGCAATTTTGGCAGCTTCAGCCGAGGTAGCATATCCACCAGAGCTGGTGCGGGACGATTCATTTCCCAGCCTGGAGTCTCTGTTTGGTAAATTTTCGTCCAGTAAGCAGCGTCTTGGACCTCTTGGCGGTCCTCCCAATAGGTGGGAATGGGATAAGTGATTTGTTCGCAGGTGATCGATTCATCATCAAACGAATCAATTCTTTGAAAAAGCTCTGCTTGAGCGGCTCGTGACAAAACGAAAGGAGTTTTTTTGGCTGGGTCCTCGCTTTGGAGATAACCATGAAAACGGTCCCATTCATCCACGCTGAGATTTTTTAAAGAAAAAGTTTTGACCAATCCATAAGGCAAAAGGCCATCGACCAAATCTTTTCCTTTGAGCTGAATATTTTTAATCACCAACGGTGCATCGAAAGCTTCAACCACATAAGTCTCGCCATCAAGATCTGTCTGTAGACTTCCGTTAGAGGCAAATCTGATTTGAGACAAAAGATGATGTCCAATTTCAGCGTCAGCCACTCGAACTTCACCAAAGAGGGGAAATCCCTCTTCATCAATGGCTAAGTATTTCAAGGACATTACTGGTTGCCAGTAGCGGGAGTCGCTGGAGCTGCAGGAGCTTCGGGTGTTGTGGGGGTTCCCTGGTTGAAAACTGAATTTGGTTCTGTCGATTCTCCGGGGGTCACAATCATCCCTTCATCAAACACAATAGCATCAGAAGTGGTGTTTACTTTCACTAAGCTCCAGCGATCAAAGCCAGAACCATCGTTGTCCTGTCGCTCGAGGTAAGATTCACCCCGAATGGTTGAATTGATGGCACCTTCCGCTGTTTGGTCTTTGTAAGAGTAAATGAAGAAAGCTTTCACTTTTCCAGGGCCCAAGAGTTCGGTCCAAACGCGCTCAACCACCACATCACTGGCTGAGGGCTTTTTGGCTTTGACAGTGTCAGTGATGAGGACGGCCAACTTCTCCTGTATGCCGGAATGCGTCTCAAAACTCACGTTAGGATCTGTGTGAACGATATTCCATGTCCAGATGAGAGCGGCTGCAAAAACGATCAATGCCAGATATTTCATTCTATAAACCCCTGCATAGTTTCTTGAATCTCGAGAAGAGTTCAGGTTTAACCCTATACACATGACATTGCGAGATTTTCAACAGGACTTCAATAAGAACTTGAATAAGAAACTGAGTAGCCAATGGCAAAAGCTGGGGCATCTGTTGTCCCAGGTCTCTGATGACTTTTTAAGGCAAACAGGTAATCCGCTTTTGAAGCAATCCTTAAACTCTGCGTTAGATTTAGTGAGGCCCTTCTCAGTCGCACTGGGACTGAGAATTTCTCGACTGAGCGATCTGAGCATTGAAACAGTGATTCCTGCAAAAGAGAGGAACTTAGATCGTGGTGGAGCCATTCTCGAGGCTGTTCTGGTCGCTGCAGCGATGGAATCAGCCAAGCTCTTGATGGATCGGAATTTGATCTACGGCAAACCCGAACTTCGATTTTTAAAAATGGAATCAGAGTTTCACCAGAAAGTGAAATCAGATGTTCGCTGCAGACTCAATCTCAGCGAGCTTCAGCGCGAAACTCTTTTGTTGGATATTCAAAAAGAGTCGAGAGGGCGTCTCGCTTTACAAGCGCAGATTTTTGATGAAAATGAAGTTTTGGTCGCTCAAATTTCGATGGATCTTTTGATCGAAGCTCAAACTGCAATTGATTGGAAATAGGAAGTCTATGGAAGTCTTGTCTTCAGAAATCGATAAAAACTCGACTGAGTTTCAGTCCAACAAAAAGCACATGGAAGACCAAGTGAAAGTATTTCGCGAGAGAGCGAAGCTTTTGAAATTGGGTGGAGGACCAGAGCTGATTAAGAAACACAAATCTCGAGGCAAGCTCACGGCCCGTGAGCGTGTGGATTCGTTGATCGATCCAGGAAGTTCTTTCCTCGAGTTTTCGACTTTTGCTGCTTGGGACATGTACGAGGGTCAGGCTCCGGGCGCAGGTGTCATCACCGGCGTCGGTATCGTTCATGGCACCGAGTGTGTGATTGTCGCCAACGATGCCACCGTGAAAGGTGGAACTTATTTCCCCATGACGGCGAAGAAGCATCTTCGCGCTCAGGAAATTGCCATGGAAAATGGGCTGCCATGCATCTACTTGGTGGACAGTGGAGGCGCCTTCTTGCCGATGCAGGCAGAAGTGTTTCCAGACAGAGACCACTTTGGGCGGATTTTTTTCAATCAAGCTCGAATGTCTGCCCAAGGAATTCCTCAGATCTCTGTCGTGATGGGTTCTTGCACAGCGGGTGGAGCCTATGTTCCAGCAATGTCCGATGAAAACGTGATCGTGAAAGACAACGGAACTATCTTCCTGGGCGGACCACCACTGGTGAAAGCAGCCACCGGCGAAGAAGTTTCTGCTCAGGATTTGGGGGGAGCTCTCGTTCACACAGAACTCAGCGGTGTCTGTGATCATTTTGCTGAAAATGATGAACATGCAATTCAAATCACCAGAAATATTGTTGCTCACCTCAATAAAAAAAGAGCCGTGCAGCTCAAGCAAAGACAAGTGGAAGAGCCTCTGTATTCACCCGCAGAAATTTACGGAATTGTTTCTCGAGACTCACGAGTGCCTTTTGATGTTCGTGAAGTGATTGCTCGGATCGTTGACGCCAGCCGATTTCATGAATTCAAACAGAACTATGGAAAGACATTAGTGACGGGTTTTGCTCATATTCACGGGTTTCCTGTGGGAATTATCGCGAACAACGGAGTTCTGTTCAGTGAAAGTGCCTTGAAAGCCGCCCATTTCATTGAGCTCTGCGAACAGCGTGAAGTTCCTCTGATCTTTTTGCAGAATATTACGGGATTCATGGTGGGACAAAAATATGAGAACGAAGGCATCGCCAAGCACGGTGCTAAAATGGTGATGGCGGTCAGTAATGCCCGAGTGCCCAAGTTCACCGTGGTGATCGGGGGCTCTTACGGAGCCGGCAACTACGGCATGTGTGGTCGGGCTTACAGCCCAAGACAACTCTGGATGTGGCCCAATGCACGTATTTCAGTCATGGGTGGAGAGCAAGCCGCCAATGTGCTTTTGACAGTGAAACTCGACCAAATGTCCGCCAAGGGCGAGACCATGACAGCAGAGCAACAAGCTGCTTTCAAAAAACCCATTTTAGAAAAATATGATTTAGAAAGCTCTGCTTACTATTCTTCAGCGCGTATTTGGGATGATGGAATTATCGATCCTGCAGATACTCGCCAAGTTTTGGCCATGGGAATTTCAGCAAGCTTAAACAAGGCTTGGGGCCCTGCTCAGCAGGGTGTGTTTAGGATGTAAT
>JBKCXY010000057.1:0-2137 GCA_046315835.1 Pseudobdellovibrionaceae bacterium
TGGCTTTGGTTTCTTACCAAGACTCCAAAAATAAAGCTTCCGGCGCAAAAACAAAGTTAGGTAAAGAAACTAACGTGACTGTTGGTTATGCTTACCACTTTAGCGAAATGGTGACAGGCCTTGCAGCTTACGAATACAGCATGGTCTCAGGAAACGAACGATTAGATTCTGACAAAGATTGGAACGAAATGACTTGGACATTGGGCGCTCGTATCGGTTTCTAATTTGAAACGAGAGTTCAATTCAAAAAAGGCAGGGTCTCCCCTGCCTTTTTTATTTTCAAGAACGCAAGTTTATGAGATTCCTTAGGTCATGAGTGATCAGTCTGCTTCCTCTCAGCGCAAGGTCAAGTGTCCCCAATGTGGCAAGGAGACTGTGTTTGCTCCAGAGAATAAATTCCGGCCGTTCTGCTCGGAACGTTGCCGCCTGATTGATCTTGGAGATTGGGCTTCGGAGGCCTATAAAATTCCCACGCGCGAACAGGGTTCAGTGCAAGACCCAGAAGCCTATCAACGCGATGAAGAAGAAGACACTTGACCAAAGCCTGATTCAGTCCTCTAATAAATTTTGAAAGCCAATTGAAGGCTCAAACCAACCGTTCATAAGGAGTTCACGATGAACAAACAACAATTGATCGAAAAGATCGCAACTGAGACCAAAGTTTCTAAAGCACAAGCTGAAACTATCTTGAACAATTGCTTCGAGAACATCAAAAAAGCAGTTAAAAAAGGTGACGATGTAAAACTCGTTGGCTTTGGAACATTCACAAAATCAAAGCGTAAAGCACGCACTGGCCGCAATCCACAAACTGGTAAAGCGATCAAAATTCCTGCTGCTTGGGCTCCTAAGTTCCGCGCTGGCGCAGAATTCAAACAAATGGTGAAGTAATCACTTCATTTTGAAGTTTGAACGAAAAAGGCTCTCGAAAGAGGGCCTTTTTTATTGGCGTTTCATGATGAGACACTTTTTGAGCAGAACGATCTGCAAAGTACAGAAAAACTGTCGATCTTCCGATAAATTCTTGTGAAAAAACACCCTCGCGCTTCATTTCCTTTGGGTTTCTCCGTCGCCGAAATCTCTGTAGCCCTCGCTGTGGGAAGCCTTGTGGCTTTGGGCGGAGCTTATGTTTTAACGACGAGCACGCAAACTCAAGTGACTATCTCAGCCCAGAACGAACTCAATAACGAGCACTTGCTGGCTCTGCAAAAAGTCCGCAACAAACAAGAAATCCTCTCTCGCTTGGGACTCAACACTCCGCAAGCTCAAGCTTGCTTTGGAAGATCCGGCACCGCCAGCTGTGAGGCTTTTTCGGTGCCTTCACCGATGTCGACCAATCAGCAAATCAACTCTTACTTTGCCGCAGGATCTGCGACCTTTGTGAACACTGTCAGCTACCAAGTGAACTGCTCAGACACACGCTGTACCCATCTTGAGTTCACCATCCAAACTGCTCTTGATCCCACTTACTCAGCTCAGCGGAGAATGGTGGCCAGTCGTCGTGTCAGCCAAGTCAACGTTCCGGGAAGCAGGTCGCGGAGCTAGGAACTAATGAGTTTGGCACCGAACTCAAAATCGTCGAGCAATACCATTTGTTGGGATCTGGAGTGTAGTTTTGTGTGCTACTCAGCAACATTAAAGGACCCGCATTAGAGTCTCCTTTAAATGGTGCAGAAGTACAGTTCACTCCAGGCCCAGCAGTTGGTGTGACAGTTGCGTCTCCTGCTCCCTGTCCTTTGTCGCCAGGGTTTAATGGATTTGGCAATGCAGGCATTGAGCTCACTCGGAAAGGGACTCCCTCTACATAAATTATCAGCCCATAATTTGCAATTCCCCAAACACAAGGTTGACCGTTAGAAGCCGGTCCCCACAAGGCTGAAGCCGCATAACCAACAGTCAGTATCTTTTTTGGATTACAACTAGGGTGGCTTGGATTCGGACCACAGCACGCAGGAGTGGCTGGAGCTGAGTCACAAGCATTCCCGGGAATTTCACACCTGTTCGTGCTTGAGTTCCAAACTTCATTCGCATTTCTACACACACAGTTTCCACCGGACGCTGAGACAGTGGCACCTGCGCCACCATTGCCCACAAGCACGGAGCCAGGATAAGCAGTGGCACAAGAAGTACAGCCAAGACC
>JBKCXY010000058.1:0-19649 GCA_046315835.1 Pseudobdellovibrionaceae bacterium
CCACAAAGTTAATAATGACCAAAATCACAAAGATCACTGTTCCGATCACATAGTTATTACCGACAACGAAGTTTCCAAAAGCTTGAATCACTTCACCGGCTGCGGCAGGTCCTTCATGCCCGTGAGACAAAATTTGACGGGTGGTCGCGACATTCAGAGCCAAACGAAACAGCGTTGTGATCAAAAGTAAAGACGGAAAAACACTGAGTTCAAGGGCCTTGGTGATGTACATGGACACCAACAAAATCATGATACTAATTGCCAACGAAAAAGTCAGAGAGAGATCGATCAAGATAGCTGGGAGTGGAATGATCATGACGGCCAGAATACCGATCAAGCCCACGGCCACCATGAGATCGACGTTTTTCGTAAACTTCTCAAACCGCTTCAAAAACTGAAACAACTGATTCATGACTTCTTCCCTGCTTTTCTTTTAAGTCGGAAAACAAATGAGAGGACTTCAGCGACAGCGACATACAGCTCGCGAGGAATAACTTGCCCTAGCTTCATGGTCTTAAAAATTGTTCGCGCCAAGGGCTTATTTTCAATAATTGGAATATTATTCTGACGTGCGATCTCTTTAATTTTCTCTGCGACCAGATCAGCGCCTTTGGCCACCAATTGCGGAGCCGGGACTTGATCATCATATCTGAGTGCAATCGCAATATGAGTGGGATTGGTGATGATCACAGTCGCTTTCGGTACCTTGTCCATCATTCGGCGATTGGCCACTTCCCGCTGAACACGACGGATTCGGGCTTTGATCAGCGGATCCCCTTCTCGCTGCTTGTTCTCTTCTTTCACTTCTTGCTTGGTCATCATCATTTTCTTCTCGTTATCCCAACGTTGGAAGAAGTAGTCTGCGATCGTGAGCCCCACCATAGCCATTCCAACACCGCCCAAAAGCTTCGCCGTGACAGTGCCGGTATATTTCATCAGCTCAGACACCGAGAGCTGAATCAAAGTGGGAATATTGTTGAGCTCTGTTTTCAAAAGCAAATAGGTCACATAAGCTACAATGGCGAGTTTCAGAATCGACTTAATCCCTTCGACCGCATTGCGAATAGAGAAAATTCTCTTAAATCCTTCGAGGGGATTGATTTTGTCGATTTTCGGTTCAAGTGCATCTTCCACCTGGAGAAATCCAATTTGAAGCACAGTGGAAGCCACCCCCAAAATCAAGCCAACACCTAAGATAGGAGCAATCAGATAGATAAATTTGATTCCCGCCAATTTCAATGCAGGAAACATGTCACCACCGCCGCGAACGGCCTGGACCATGTCCGGTCCCATGGTAAATTGAAAGAGTTCAAAAAGTTGTGAGAAGAAAAACTGTCCCATCATGTAGATGGCTCCAGCCCCAAAGAGTAAAAACAGAGCGCTCGCGAGCTCACGACTTTGAACAACTTGACCCTTTTTGCGAAATTCTTCACGCCGGGTGTCCGTTGCTTCTTCTGTTTTTTCTTGGTCCTGATCTTCACCAGCCACTACAGCACCTTCATCTCTTTAAAAAATTCCTGGGCCATGACATCAATCAGTCCTGACATTTCACCAATAAACATGGGCATTGCCAGAATCATCACAACAAAACCAATAGAGATTGTGACCGAGAGAGAAGTCATGAGTACGTTGATTTGGGGAACTGCTCGGCCCAGGATACCCATCGCTAGATTCGCCAGAAAAATTGCCAGAAGAACAGGTGCCGCCATTTTAAGACCCATCACGAGAACAGCCTGGATCGAAGTCGCAACAGTCGCAAATCCTGCCGAATTGACCATTTGTGCTGCGAGGGGTACGACTTCGTAGCTCTTCACTAAACCTGAGATGAAGATATGATGACCATCCATCGCCAGGAAAAACAGAGTTGCAAGCCAAATTTGAAACTGTTCAACCACATTGCTCGTCCCGCCCATGGCGGGATTGTAGAGCTGAGCGGAAGCGATCCCAATCGACACAGACATGATCTCGCCGGAGACACTCACTGCAAAGAAAATCATTCTCATCAAGAAGCCTAAAAATAGACCGATGAAAATTTCCCGAGCCGCAAAGGCCATCACTTCTTGTCCCATCAACATGTTTGAGCCATTAGGAAAACTCAAGGTCGGAAACACAACCATCGACATGACCAAAGCCAGTAAGATCTTAGTATAAACGGGAACACTGGCACTACCGAAGACAGGCCAAGCAACGACAAAAGCAATCAGTCGCAAAAAGACAAGTGCGAATGCCACGATTTGCCCTTCTGGAAACTGATAGAGTGCTTGCAAATTTACTCCCTGACGATTGTTGCGATATTCTCAAACAAATTAACGGTATAGTTCTGCATCACATCCAGCATCCATGGTCCTGCAAGAATCACCACGATGGCGACCACCAACATCTTAGGAATGAAAGTGAGAGTGGCTTCATTGATTTGCGTGAGCGCTTGGAAAATACTGACCAGGAGACCCACGACAAGGGTCGTCACTAAAATTGGCCCGGCCACCAAACCTGTGGTCTTTAAAGCTTCAGTCCCTAAATTAACAATCATATCTTCTGTCATAAACCTACCCGAAGCTCTTCACCATAGAGCCAATGAGAAGCGTCCATCCATCGATCAATACAAAGAGCATAATTTTCAAAGGTAAGGAGACGACAACAGGAGGAAGCATCATCATCCCCATGGCCATCAAAATACTTGCGGCAACCATATCGATGATCAGAAAGGGCAAGAAAATGATAAACCCAATTTGAAAGGCTGTTTTGAGTTCGCTGATAATGAATGCGGGAACTAACACCACGGTAGGAACATCTGCCAATGTTTTTGGCTTTTCCATTTTCGAAAGCTGTACAAAAAGTGAAAGATCCTGAGGGCGAGTTTGATTAAACATAAATTTTCTCAATGGCGCGAGGGTCTGAGTGATGGCCTCATCCTGAGAAATCTTATTTGCCAAGTAAGGCTGGATTCCCTTGGTATTCATCTCTGTAAAAGCAGGGCCCATGATAAAGAAAGTTAAAAACAGGGACAACCCGACCAGCATCTGATTGGGAGGCATTGTTTGAATTCCCATAGCTTGGCGAAGGAAAGAAAAAACAATAATGATCCGAGTGAAGGACGTCATCATGATCAAAATTGCCGGTGCTAAGGTAAGTACTGTCAGAATCAGGATAATTTTGATCGCATTGACGACTTCTGTGGGATTCTCAGTTGTCTTGAATCCCATATTAAATGTAGGCAGCGTCACCTGTGCCATGGCTGGTGCCGCAAACAAAAGAGCTAAAGTGAGGACGGCCCACCAAGGCTTCTTCATTGGATCGACCTCATGTTCTTCAAACGATCTGAAACAAAGTCTTTAATTCCAGAAATTGAGAAGTCTTCGTTGTTCTCGTCCATCACTCTTTTGAAATTTGTGGGCGTCTCAGTGGGAACTTCTTCGTCCAAAAGAGCGAGTGGTTTAATGAGTGAAATATTCTGATCGGTAACTCCGATGAGAATACTTTCTCCGGCCACTCGGATAATTGCTAAACTTTTTTTGGGCCCCAGATAATGTTGACTCAAAACTTTGATATCTGTGGCCTGATTGGTCCTCTGAGCTTTGCCAAGGTATCTCTTGCTGAAAAAGTAGACTCCAAACAAGAGAATTCCAACAATCGACAAAGTCATGATGGATTTAAAAACTGTACCTTCTGCTCCCGCACTCTTTTTTGTAGTCTCAAGAACCACAGGAATCTGATCTTCTGCAATTTGAGTAGCTGCAGCTGCTTTAGAAGGTTCTGCAGGTTCTGTGGAAGCCGCTGCCGTCGCTGCTGCTGTCGGCGCTGTCGCCTCCTGCTCAACCTGAAGAGGAGCTGTGCTTTCACTGGCTTCAGTCGCGAAAGAACTTCCGCTCCCCCAAATTAACAAAAAACTCAATAGCACATTCATCATAGTCACTCCTACTTGAGTTGCTCGACTCGCTCTTTGGTTGAAATGATATCTGTGAGACGAACACCGAACTTCTCGTTCACCACCACGGCCTCGCCGCGGGCAATCAATTTATCATTCACCAAAACTTCCATGGGTTCACCGGCGAGTTTGTTGAGCTCGATCACACTGCCTTGACCCAAATTGAGAAGCTCACTGACAGGCATCTTGGTGCGCCCCAACTCCACAGTCACACGCAGGGGAATATCCATAATCATCTGTAGATTGCGATCGGAAGCTGGGTCCATCTCTGGAGGACCACCTGATCCACTGCCGCCACCGCCATTTCCACCGGAGCCGCTACCTGCGCCGCCTTCTGCGGCCTCAGCTTCTGCAACGAGCTTCTCTGCTAGGTTGTCTAAATTATCTGCCATGGTTCTCCCCCTTAACCTTTCACCGGTCGAGTCACTTGCATTGCAACTGTTCCATGGTGCACACCATAGAAACCTTTAAACTTACTGACACCTTCAACATCAATATTGAATTCGCCGTTGGAATCTTGATTCAAAGGAATGACATCTCCGACCTTCATCCCCATAAGATCTTCAAGTTTAATTTCTGTCTGGCCGAGTTCGACTTTGATATTCACATCAGTCGCGAGCAACTGGTCTTTGATAATTGTCGTCCAGAGCTTCTTGTCTGTTTGATCGCTTTCAACTTGGAAACCCGACTGAAGCTTCTGTTTGATCGGCTCAATCGTCGCATACGGAATAACGATAGTGATTGTTCCGTTGGCATTTTCGAGCTCGACGTCAAAAGTCGAAGCAATCACGACGTCGGTGGGTGGAACAATACCGACGAACTGAGGGTTCACTTCCGTTCTCACAAAGGAACATCCAATTTTTTCCACGGAAGACCACGCGGCCTCCATGTCATCGATTGCTAAATCCACTACTTTTTTGACGATAGAAAGTTCAATTTGGGTAAAATCTTTTCCTTCAATTTTTGTGTAAGGACGGTCCGCCCCTCCAAAAAAGCTATCCACCAGGGCATAAGCGAGCTTGCTCTCGATCACAAACAAGGCAGAACCTCGTAAGTTTGCGAATCGCAAAACCGTCATGCAAGTCGGCATGGGAAGAGTGTTGATAAACTCACCAAATTTCAAAAAGTCAGTACTTGCGAGTGTTAACGAAGCAATTTTTCGAAGAGCTGAGGACAGAGAAACGCGAAAAGATCGCATAAATTTTTCATAGATAACTTCAAGCTGCGGAAGACGACCACGGATGATTCGGTCCTGACTCGTGAGATCATAAGTCACGACAACTTTTTCGTCTTTGCCTCCGCCACCATTGGCAGAAACATTACCTCCGCCGCCCCCGTTACCACCACCGTCGCCACCACTACCGCTGACTTCTCCTTCGGAAACAGCCTGCAGGAGCGCATCAACTTCTGATTGTGAAAGGACCTGATTCATGACTTTCTCCTAGTTGTAGATAAACTCGGTGAAGTAGACGTTCGTAATTTTACCTTTAGTCAAAAAGGCATTCACAGTGTCTTTAATTTCATCGCGAAGTTTCTGTTTGCCCTCAGGGGTCGCCACTTCATCATAGGTCTTGCCGCTGAGAAGAATGATAATGATGTCTCGAACCTGGGCTTTTCGAGTCTCGATCTCTTTCGCCACATCTGACTTGTTGAGCTCTATTTCCATGGAAACTTTGCCAATTCTTCGCCCTTTGGATCCGGAAAAGTTCACAAGGAATGTTTCCAAAGGAACGACTGTGCCCATCAAAGCTTTTTCAGCGCTTGCATCTTCATGCTGCTGATCAGCTTCACCTTTGATGACGTGCTCAAGCTTGGGCTCGGCAGCTTCTTTCTGCTTGCCGGCATAAAGCATATAGCCAACACCACCAACGACCAACATATTCACGACGGCGAGCGCAATAAGAAGCAAGGGTGCTTTACTCTGACTGGGCGCCGGGGCCGCGGGGGCCTGTTCGTTCGCTGCATTTTCTTCAGCCACTTCATCCTCCTTGATGAAAGCAGACTTCTGCCTCACTGAAGTTGGAGCAACACCAATGCCAACAGGACTTTCAGCGAGGAATCCTCAACAGCTGCGAATAATGTGACTTGAAAGAGATCTAGAGCCAGGTCTTGTTGAATGTTTGACAAAGACCCGGGTTGCTTTCGTCAGGGAATTGACATTAGGACTTTAGTCAGAGGATCCATCAAGATGAGGCGCGAGGGCTTCCTGAATTTCACGGTGAATCACCCCGTTGCTGGACAAAATTGTACGTTGATAAACATGAAAAGAATTTGTCCGATACGTTGAGACTTTTCCCCCAGCCTCTTCCACGAGAAGGCTGCCTGCAGCCGTGTCCCAAGGAGAGAGATTTTTTTCCCAGTAAGCATCAAAAGTTCCGCGCGCAACCTGGGCCAGATCATAGGAAGCTGCTCCTGCACGGCGAATGCCCCGACACTTCCTGACAACTGAGGAAAAGATCTTCAGTTGCTCTTGAAGAGCGTCCTCATGATCACCAAAAAAACCCGTCGCCAAGAGTGATTTTTTGAGATTCGGAGTTCTTGAGACTCTGAGTCGCTCTCCATTGAGAAATGCTCCTTCGCCACGCACGGCAGAGTAAACTTCATTCATTTTCGGAGCATCCACAACCGCCACTTGAATTTTTCCATCGAGCTCAAAGCCAATGCTCACGGTAAAAATTGGGAAGCGATGAATGTAGTTGGTCGTTCCATCTAAAGGATCCACAATCCAACGCCCCCGAGTCCCGGGCTTTTTCTCGGCTTTGTACCCCTGAACACTTCCCTCTTCGCCCAAAAAATCATCTTCTGGAAATCGCTTCTTCAAGAATTCGAAAATGACCTGCTCTGATTCCCGATCGGCTTCGCTCACAAGACCGGCCAAATGCTTTTCTGAAATATTTTCTATACGACCAAAGTAGTGAAGCAAGACCTCTCGACCCAATCGAGCGGCTTTCAAGGCGTCATAAAGCGTTAATCGATCTAAATTTTCCATGCTGGCTCCTGTCGCATTGACCCGGGTAGGCCGTAAAGATAGCATTAAGTATAGGGTTTAAAAAGAGGGGATATCATGGCAGTTGAAAGATACGGATCCAAGACGGATGTCGTTGTTAAATTAGTTCTGGTTTTCTTCATTGCATTGCTTTCATTTTCGATCGGAACTTTTGTCGGCAAGAAATTCAGTGATAATCAGCACAAGCTCGCAGAACTGGAGCCCACTCAACAGGGAACTGCCGTTGCAGAGGAAAGTCACTCTGATGAGTCCTCAACAGCAGAAAGAGAAATTGCCTCGATTGCTCCCGACTCCATGGATGTGAAGCCGGGTGAAGCTTTGACTGATGATGAGATTGCAAAACTCGCAGAAGAATTTGTCACAGATGATGTGGAATCTGTTTCACCATCTCCTCGCCCTGGTCACGAACCTCAGCATGAAACTCCCGCTCACCACAACGAGCAACCTAAGAAAGAAACTGTGAAAGCTGAGCCTCACAAAGCTGACACAGCAAAAGTTGAAGCAAAAGCTCAGGAACCTAAGAAAGAAGTCTCCTCTGCGGCTCAGCGCCTGGCGCAGAACGAACTTCCTTCAAAAGATATTGCAAAAGAGCAAGGTCCCAGGTTGCCTGCTTCTTTACCGACAGAAGTCGCTGGTTCAGCCCTCGGTAAATTCACCGTTCAAGTGGGCTCTTATAACAATGAAAAAGAAGCTCAAAGCTTAGCTGCGGATTTAAAATCAAAGGGATTTTCGGCCTTCTATGTCACAGCTGATGTGAAAGGTCAAAAATGGTACCGTGTGAGTGTCGGTTTGTTCACGACTCAAAAAGAAGCTTCAGCTTATCGGAATGATTTACTGGCCCGCAAAAAATTTGCGAGCGCTATCGTTCAAAAAGTCACTTCAGAAAAGTAATTCGATCTTGAGAGAAGGTGTGATTAGAAACACCTTCTCCAATCCATCTGCAAAGTCTGTTTCATACTTAAATCTTGAGAATCCAAAGCCATCATTGCTTCTGGATGTTGACCCCGGCCAGGGAAGCGAACTCCCAGCACTGCGTTCATGTTTAAGCGAACAGTTTGCATTCCGCAGGGCGTGAAAGTATTGCGGCCTGGCTTCTGTGCCGCTTGGAAAGTGTAGTTTCCTTGATAGGGTCCCATAAAGCTTGCGTCACGCATAGAAGTAATGGGACTTTGAGGGGCTTGATAGAGCAGCCGCTGATACCCTTGAACACGAGATGGTAAATTCGCAAAGCCCCGGTAGTCGACACTCCGAAAAGAGAAAGCCCATCCTGGTGGAATCACAACATCAAATGACACCACACAGTTTTTCTCCACCGTAAAATTTCGTGGATTCATTCCCGAAGAATTGGCCTCAAGAACGAAATTGTCGAAAAGGATCGAAAGATCCTGTAAATCTGTGCTCAGTGAGACGGCCGCCGAAGCCTCGGAGCAGCCACTCCCACTCAAGCTCACATTCTGAATGACAGCAGAACTAGGGACATTTTGGGCCTGCGCAAGATCTGCCATCAAAATAAAAATTAAAGAGAAAAAACAACGTGTTATGGACATAACCCCTCCTACAGGCAGGGGATTTTGCAAACTTGAAGCCAGTCAAAGTGGTGTCAAAAAGTAAGGCCGATCAGCGCAGCCACAGACAGAGCAGGGCTCGGAGCCCAAGACTCTGAAGTGAGGACTCGAGCTTCTACGGAAGCCCAAACCCATGGGACCTTCAAGCGGAGCCCACCGAGGGCTCCCAAATGCCCTTTCCAACGACCGGTTTCAGTATTGGGCGTTCCTAACAAAGTGGTTGTGACGACGTCTCTGTGAAAGCCGGCGATCAATCCCAAATAGGGAATCACATAGATTTCTGTGAAAACATTGTCTTGCAATTCCATGATAGGATTTAAAGAAAGAGCTTGGTGCTCTTGCTCCACAAAAAGCGTGGCATTACCAGATTCAATTTGAGTGGTTTGATAATCTAGAAAGTACCAGAAACTCCCCGAGCGAAGACCTGCTGAGAAAGAATCTAAACTCTGAAAGTCCTCAGGACGCTCTTGCGAATCATACTGGCGATTTTCATAGGTGTAGCGAACGGCATACTCTTGGGCTAGGGAAGGAAGCGAAAAGAGCCAGCTAAGGACTAAAATGAAGAGCCGCATAGTAAATCTCGCCTTTTCTCGCTCAGCACGCCGACTCGCTTTTTGAGATCAGCACATTCTGCTTCTGTCACAGGACCTTGAAGCTGGGTGAGATAAATCTCAATAAACTCTGAAGGCGGCAAAAGGGTCTTTTTTGAAGAGACTGAAAGATATTCTGCTCTGATGAGGGGCAGGGCTTTGATGATCGCTCTTTGCGCCTCATTGCGGACTTCGGCAAAAACTTGAGATTGCTCTTTCCCTTTTAGCTGAGAAATTTCTTTCACTCGTTGATCGATCAAGCCTTTGATCAATCGCGCATAGAGATTTCCAATGGCATAAGAAAGTCCCACTCGGTTGAGATTCTGAGTTCCTTCCACCATCTTAACGAGCTGATCGGGGCTCACAAAAGAATTCACTGGGAGATCTAACCTGCGCGTGGATTTTTCTTGAGGCAAGGATCTCCTGACAAAATTCACATCCCCTGAATAGAGCCAACCCCAAACATCGGCGAGCCCTTCATTTAAACCGCGAAGAAGAACGCTGTGATAAGCGGCTGGCAAATCTGCTTCGACATGGGGAATCTCGTCCTCAGGAATTCCCGTCTCTAACTGCGGCTGGTGAAGTTGCAATCCCACCACAGAAGGATAATCACTTTTGATGGGATCAATAAAAAGCTTTTGGAAATAAGCATGGAAATGTTCGTGGGCAACCACTCCCCCATTCACCATGAGTGGGAGTCCTTCCAGACGGTAAGGGACAAAAATAAAAATGTCGTTTTCTCCTGAATAGAGAGCATTATTCTCTGAAGATCCCGTGCCCGGCTTTACTTTGGCGTCCACAGCGACTTGACGGGGCCAAGTCAGAACTGAGTCAATCCCCAAGGTCTGATCTTGCTTCAGAAGTCTTTCAAAGTGAGCATAAAGTGTGAGCATTTGGAGACTGAGAGAGTCCTTCGCTATATAGACACCTGAAGAGTTACGAATAAACTGAATTTCCGGAGATTTTCCGACCAGCTTTCCGTGGGAAATTCCTGGTTCTAGGAAAAACCGAGCCGCTTTGCCTGCCAATGTCCTTAGATCCGACAGCGTGTCGAGGGTCAAATTCTTCAGCTCATATTCCCCAGTTTGAGACTTGGTGAGCGGAATCTGAACTTGGATTGTGCCCTGCCCTCGATCATCTTCAACTGAAGGTTGGCAGCCTGTGAGCAAGGAAGTCGCAATGCCTGCAAACAAGAAAAAATGCATGAAATTTCGAGATCTTCTTGTTAGGGTCCTCGGCACGGGGAAACCTCACCTTCTTGAGCCCCTCAGTTGTACGGGAATTGACCGTGGGACACAATGCCCACAGATTTGACAGTGAGAATTTACATGACTTTAAAGCCTAGTTCCAATGGATTAGATGCCCTCATTCAGCAGCTCAATCCCCCCCAAAGAGAAGCGGTTCTCACCTCACAGGGACCCCTTTTGATTCTCGCCGGGGCTGGCTCAGGAAAAACCCGAGTTCTCACTTTCCGCATGGCCGCCCTGATCACTCAAGGTCATGCAGCTCCTGATGAAATTCTCGCTGTCACTTTCACCAATAAAGCCGCTCGTGAAATGGAAGCCCGAATTTTTAAAATTCTCTCAGAAATGGGTATTTCACTGCGAGAAAATCTTTGGGTGAGCACTTTCCATAGTTTTTGCGTGCGAGTTCTAAGACAGCATATTCATTTATTGGATTATCAACCTTATTTTGCAATCTACGATGATTCTGACCAACTCTCTCAAATTAAAAAGGTCATGAACAGTCTCAACATTAGCGACAAGATTCATCCGGCGAAATCTTTCAGGAATCGAATCAACACAGCCAAAATGTTGGGACTTGATCCCCAGCAAGCAGAAAAATCACCGAAAGTCTTCTTCGATCAAAAGACCATCGAAGTCTACAAAGCCTATGAGTTCGAAATGAAGAAAGCTAATGCGGTGGATTTTGGTGACTTGCTGATGAAAGTCTATGAGCTGTTCCGCATGTATCCTGAAATTTTGGAGCAGTATCAAGATAAGTTTAAATACATCATGGTGGATGAGTATCAGGATACGAACCACATTCAGTATTTACTGGTGCAGCAGCTGGCACAAAAAACCAGAAACTTATGTGTCGTGGGTGATGAAGACCAATCGATCTACTCTTGGCGTGGTGCGGATATTCAAAATATTCTCGATTTTGAAAAGGATTTTCCTGAAGCCAAAGTCGTGAAGCTTGAAGAAAATTATCGATCCACAGGCACCATCGTCAAAGCAGCCACGGCGGTCATTAAAAACAATAGCCAGAGAAAAGATAAAACTCTCTTCACTTCTAATTCGGACGGTGAGCTGATCACAGTCCGGGAAGAGCGAACGGAATATGATGAAGCCAAATTTGTTGTGCGAAAGATTCGTGAACTGCTTGCTCAAGGTTCAGCGGATTGCCAAGAAATGGCGATTTTTTATCGAACCAATGCTCAGTCCCGTGTTCTCGAAGAACAGCTGCGAACTTCGGGATTACCATACAAAATTGTGGGTGGGGTTCGCTTCTATGAGCGTCTCGAGATCAAAGATGTTTTGGGGTATTTGAAGCTCACAATCAATTCAAAAGACGATGTGGCCTTTAAGCGAGTGATCAATGTTCCCGCTCGTGGGATCGGCAAGACAACTGTTGAAAAGCTGGAAGAGCTTTCAGTGCAAGAGAAGATTTCTCTGACAGAGGCCACCGAAAAAGCTATTGATCAGCGCTTGTTCAATTCGGGCACCACGACAAAACTCAGAACCTTTTTGAATCTCATGGATGATTTAAGGGGGCTTTCAAAACAGCACAACTTGGTCGATTTTTACACTTTGGTGCTTGAGCGCAGTGAGTACGCCCTGAAACTGAAAACGGAAGACTCGCCCGAAGCTAATGCTCGTATCGAAAACTTAGAAGAACTCAGTAATGCCATGACTCAGTTCATGAAAGAAAGGCCTGATCATTCATTGCAGGCCTTTCTGGAGGAGATGGCGCTCGTCAGCGATATCGATTCTTTGGATGAAACGGTGAATTCAGTCACTCTGATGACTTTGCATGTGTCCAAAGGACTTGAATATCCCTATGTGTGGATCGTGGGCCTTGAGGAGAATCTTTTTCCTTCTGGCATGGCGGCCGAGGATGAAGACGGAGATCACTCGATTGAAGAAGAGCGTCGACTTGCTTACGTGGGGATGACTCGAGCTCGTCAAAAACTCACCCTCACTTATGCGCGTTCTAGAAAAGTCTGGGGACAAGAACAGTACAATCAGCCCAGTCGCTTTCTGAAAGAGATTCCCAAGCAGTACACCGAGTTTTCCACAGCCCTGGAGCAGAATAGCTTTGTCAGTCGTTTAGCTGGAGCTTCCAGCTTTGGAAAGACCACACCGAGCACCGGCAGCTTTCAGTCAAAGGTTCGAAGTGAATCCGAAGACTATGACACGCAGGAATTTCCAGACTACGAAGATGAAAGTTCTTTTTCTAAGGGCCAAAAAGTTCGCCATCCGACTTTTGGAGTGGGATCTATTTTTCAAACGGAAGGCAGCGGCGAACAACAAAAAGTCAGTGTTTTATTCGCAGATCAAACGATCAAAAAATTTGTCGCTAAATACGCGCGTCTGGAGCGGATTCGCTAGCTGCTGAAATCGTTTTCGCAGCTTTCAACTGCTCCCACTCGGACAGATAGTCAGCGGCATCGATGGGCTTCACGATGGATTCGGGTTTGGGGTTGATGTATTCTGCTTGAACCCCGTCCCACCCTTGAAAGACAATTTTGTCAGATGTTCTTTCGATTTCAAAATTCGGTGTATAGCCAGCCTTGCCTCCGCCATCAGGAATATCCAAAGACAAATTCGGCATGGCAAGCCCGGAAAGATTTCCCCAGAGTTCCCTTTGAATTTGCAGAGAGTCTTCAAGGGACGTTCGTAAATGATCTGTACCGATGGAAGGATCACACTGAAACATGTAATAGGGTTTGACGCGAAGGAAGAGCAGACGTCGGCTCAAAGCCTGAATAATGGCTGGGTGATTATTCACACCGTTCAAAAGCACCATCTGATTAAAAACAGGAACTCCGTGATCCACCAAGCTTCTGAGAGCTTCGGCAGATTCCGCGGTGAGTTCTTTCGGATGATTGAAATGAGTCATCAAGTAAACGGGAGCATACTTGCGAAGCATTGCCGAAAAAGAATCATTGATTCGCATCGGGCAGACCACAGGAATTCTGGTGCCAATGCGAATGATTTCTAAATGTTCAATGTCTCGAAGATCTGAAAGCACTCTTTCTAACTGCGAGTCTGACAAAGTCAGCGGATCCCCGCCCGAAAGGATCACTTCGCGAATGCCCGAATGAGACTGCAAATATTGGAGTGCCTGTTGGTAATCGTTTTCACGAATAAAGGCCTGATCCTGTCCCGTGAAATGCTTACGAGTGCAGTAGCGGCAGTAAACACTGCAAATATCCGTCACCAAAAACAGAACTCGGTCAGGATAACGATGAATGATTCTGGGCGCGGGATTATTTTTCTTTTCGCCCAAGGGATCCAGCATTTGTTGAGAGCCTGGGGAAAGCTCTTCTTCCCGAGGCATTAGAATTTTACGAATGGGGTCTTCAGGGTGAGGTCCACACAAAGACGCATAATAAGGAGTTGTACGAATATTAAAAACTTCAGAGCCTTGCTCAAAAGATTTCTTTTCAGATTCAGTCAGCTCAAAGTATTCAGAGAACTGGCCCTGTGTCTTCAGACTTTTTTGAAGTTGCCAAGTCCAAGAGTTCCACTGCTCGGCGATGAGAGAACTGGGTTTTGGGGATGGGGAAAATTTAAACTTCACAGGCCCACAGTTAGCCCGGAGGCCCTCAGAAGTCAATTTACGGATACTTAGCGCTCGAAAGACCGCGAACAGCAGTAACCTGAGCGTCAGACAGCACGGAATTCCAAAAGCGCACCTCTGCGATGGCTCCGCTATAATAGCTCCCTGACTGAGGAACTCCGGAAGAGTTCAAATTGGCTCCTAAGGCCATAACATCCGTGGAACCATTAATTGTCAGTGCCGCTGAAACCACTCGCGTGCACTCGAGAGTCCCATTCATATAAAGTTTAATTTGATCCGCAGTGGAACTAAAGCTGGCAGCGGTGTGATACCAGGTTCCATTGTTCATCTGAGTCGTTGAGTAGCACACAGGAATGGTGGCTGAACTCGAAATGCTGGCGACCTGAGGATCGGTCAAAGCGTAGTTATAGACGGCCACTTCATCAATTTGTCCTTGAAAATAATTGGCATTGTTTCTTGCAATATAGAAGGTCCCTGCGGTGGTGGCAGCTGTTCCGGCCAAGGCACCTGTTCCATCAAGGACACCATTCACATAAATACGAACCCGTCCGGCAGCTGAGTCGCGGACCCCGACAATATGGTACCAGTTGTTGATCGCTAGAACTGTTGATCCAACGGCTTGATGGGTGGTGTTGGCAGAATTGATCAATCGAAAACGAGCACTGGTTCCATTGAGCTCTAAGCTGTATCCATTGAAAAATCCTGAGGTCAGCATTTTGGAAACAATAGGACGGAGACCTGTTACTGTGGTCGGCCTCACCCAAGCACTCACTGTGAAATCAGCGGAACCTTCAAAGTTATTATTCATAGAAAAGTGTCCCGTTGTCCCGTTAAACAAAATTGAACTTCGACCGTCATTGGTGGCCGCCAGAGTTCCAGATTGAGAATAGGTCATTGTTCCAGCAGGTGTTCCATTGACTCCACCATCCACGGCAACGGCTGCACCAGAAACATCATCCAATCTCCAGTAGGCTAAAGGTAACAATGAGCGAATGGCTTCGGGAGTACTCTTGTTACTTCCCACTTTGATTTCGATCCGACGATCACTCGCCCAGCTTTGTTTAATGCTGAGTCCTTTCCCCGCCACATCCTCATCGCCTACGATGATTCGGCCCGCAGACGGCGTATTGTTGGGTCGGTGCCAAACATCGATGGTTCGATCCGCAGCGGATGACAAAAAGTCCGTGCTCGCAGCATAGTCATTCACTCCATCAAACAGCAGACGATAAGCTCCGTTCGAGCAATTGGTCACAGCGCCAGAACCAGAACCACACCATCCTGACGTCGAAGCATCAAAAGAAAAATTTGTTAAAGAAAAATCGTAGGGACCCAAGTTAAAGAGATCGATCCAAAGGCTTGTGGTGGTCGCATTACTTCCAGGGATCAATCCCTGGGTTGTCGCATTTTCAGCGAGATGCGATCTGTACTCTGCCAGCGGAGCTACTGCGACAAATTGAACCTCAAAACCAGATCTCAGTGTTACAGGGACCGAAGGAACTGAGATCGTTAAACTAGCGACACCGGCTGTTGAAGATCGAATTTCAAAATTTGCTGTTCCTGAAGAATCAGTGACGGAGTTTACAGCAGTCAATGTGTCAGTCGCTCCCCGTGAAGAAACAACTTGCACTGTGAATCCTGATGCTGGGTTCCCATAAACATCTTTCACCGCCACTACGATGTTAGCCTTTGCTGTTCCATTGGCCTGCACACTCAAAGGGGCAGCCGTGACCACCGCGGGAAGGGCTGGGTTTCCAGGATTCACGGTGAAGGTGTTTCCAGTGACTGTGCTCAATCCCGCTGATGCCACCGAGAGTGAATTGGAACCTGCCACCGTTAATGAGAGTCCTGAGAAAGTGACCACTCCGTTCACCGCACTGACTGTAGAAGTTCCCAGCAATGTTCCATTGGCTGCAGTCAACGTGACACTTGCCGAAGTTGGTACCACATTGCCCGCAGAGTCCCTGATCTCAACAACTGGCTGAGAGGCAAAGTTCATCCCGGCTGTGGCTGACGTCGGCTGCGAAGTAAACACTAATTGTGAAGGAGCTCCATTCGTGATCGTAAAAGCATTAGAGACGGCACTCGATAAACCCGCAGAAGTCGCAGTGAGCACTTTGTTGGTGCCCACAAGATTGAGTCGCAAATTGGTGAATGTGACAACACCGCTGCTGGCAGAAACCGATACTGTTCCACTGAGTGTACCTGTGCCAGTCGTGAGGGCCACTACAACACCGGCACTACTGTCGGTCACTCGATTTCCATAGGTGTCTCTGACTTCGAGCACTGGCTGAGTAGACCACACAGAAGCAGCTGAGCCACCACCTGGTTGAGTTGTGTATACCAAAGCAGTGGCCGCTGCTGGATTCACGGTGAAATTGTTTGATTGCAGCGAAGTGAGACCAGCTGAACTGGCTGTCAGACGTTTTACTCCAGCCACCGTCATGGAAAGATCGGTGAATGTCACTACTCCTGCGATTGCGGAAACGGTCGTGGTGCCATTCAAAGATCCTGTGCCTGAAGAAATCGCCACCGTCACAGAAGCTGTCGATGAGGAAATGAGATTACAACCAGAGTCACCAATGAAAAAAACAGGCTGAGTTGCGAGCGCCGCACCCGCAGTGCCAGCACCTGGTTGAGTCTGACTACAGATCTTGCTCGCAGCACCTGCAGTGAAGACGACATCGGGTCCCGCCACGGTCACTGGATAGCTCATGGAAATCGATTTTGTTTGAGCCGTCGTAGAGGTGACTGAACAATTGGACAATCCGCTCACATCCGAAGCTGTGCAAGTTCCTATTGAATTATTGGACCCTGTCACTGAGATTCTTGGAACAACGCCAGCGACCGCGACTCCAGCGGCATCCTTCAGCTCGATAGAAACACTGAGTGCTGCAGAACCATCAGCCGCCACAGGGCCTGTCGCTGAAACAAGGCTTGTCGCCGCATCGACTTTGGCATCGATCCCTGAAACTTCGGGCTTTTCTTTCCGAGCACCACAGCCCGAAAGAAACGCAATAAAAATAATAAGATAGATAACCTTATTCATTGTTTAACTTTTCGGCTTTTCCATGGGGGGTCTTTAAGATTCCATGAAGAAATTTATCTTATTTTGAAACACAAACTGCCTCATCTTGTGACGTCGATGAAGTTGGCAGGTCTTAGCTACCATAGGCACTGCTCATTTTCGAATTCTCAAGTCGGTCAGCCAGAATTCAACCACTTACCCACCTGTTTCCCAAAATGAGACATGGCCCGAGGCTTGCCTTACTGACAGGTGAGATAAAAACTGCGGCGGGATGCTGCTCACTAAAACGGAGGATTTATGAAACCAGTATTACCAAAAGGACCAGGCCCACTGCCAAAGCCTTTCCACAACAAGTGGTTTTTAACTCTTTCTCTTTTTGTCGCTGTGGGATTTTCGCTCAGTCTGAACCCACATAACCAACAGATCCACTTGGCCAAGCATCAATTCCAAGTGATCGAATTGTCTTCGACTGAAGTCGCAGGACAACAACACTCGATTCGAGTGACTTCCACCAAAGATCAGCAAGTTTACGAGGCCCGAGTTCTCGTGACTAAAGATATGGCCGTCGCCCAGTTCGCCCGAATTCAAGGTGCAGCCACATCCTCGGGAGACTGCGGTCTTTGTGGCAAAATTATGCCTCTTGAGCTGACAGAAGCTCAAAGAAATAATACAGATGCGATCAAAGAAATCGTCGCGAAATTGGTCGAGCAAGAAACTGGGAAGCCTGCAGCTCCACCAGTGGCTCAACAAGCTCCTGCAGCTAAACCAGTACAAAAACCTGGCGAGGCCACAGAAGTTGATCTTGAAGAATGGGCTAAAAAATGTGAAAAGGCCTCTGATAGTCAGCTGCTTTCTTGCCATTCAAGAAACCTGGTTGAGCTTTCAAGATATCTCAAAAATACACGTGAAACAGACAGTCTTGTTCGAGAGTACTTTGATGAACACTTAAGATCAGACCTGAGATCTGCATTGAACACTCGCCGAGTGATGGTGGCGGGTTTTGGTCAAGTGATCGACAACTCTGAAGCGTTTGAAAAAGCGAACGAAATCACAGAGCAATTGATGGAGCGCCTGGGAAGCCGCAATGGAAAAGCGACTCGCGATGCTCTTGTGCGAATGCAAGCTTCCAGATTCTCTGAGCAAGCAAGACATGCTCAAGGGATGGCTCGGCAAGGGATGGAGGAAAGCAATCCACAAATGTTCGCCTTGGGAAATAACCTCATGACGAATTTAGGATACGAGTTCAACTATACCTCTGCCAACATGATCCAGTCTTTGGATGCCATCAGAGGCTTAGATTCCATGGGTCGAGCAGACTATGCGACAATGATGCAGAATAACTTTATGTCTCCGGTTCAAACGATGCTGAATCAACTCTTTGCTGACCGCTTGAAATATCAAATCCCAGTTCTTGCTGGGGACGGACTCGCAGTTCCTACGGTTCCAGTGCCTGGACAGACGTTGCCTGCACCAGGAACACGTGGCGGAAGAAATTCCGTTGAATTCCAAGTTCAACCAGGAGCCCCACCCGCGGCACCAAGCCAGTTTGTTCCGCGCTCTCTTCAGTTTAACAACCAGTGGAATAACCAAGCTCCGAATCCAGCAATCCCTGGTAACCGAGGATCCACGAGAGGTTAACTTCTCTCCTCTTTAAGATAAAGTTAAGTCCTCCGCAGGCTCATGATGAGCCTGCTTGTTTTTTGTCTCTATCTGAGACAAATCATCAACTTCTTCGACAGTTTTGCCGATATAAATACATGTCCAAAATCACCTTATTTCCGCTGCTCAACCAGCGCGGATCCATCTTGCTCCAAGCCATGGGTGTGACCCTTGTTGTGGGGATTGTTTCCGGCATTATGCTCACGCAGTCGCAAAACGTCAGCAAACAAACGCTCGTCCCGCGAGTGAAGTCCTCCATGGCCAAAGTGGAACAGCGACTCAGTGAAGCTGTGATGACGCCGGAAGCTTTCACTTGCACAGGTTCTGGAGTTGCCACTTGCACTTTGAATTCAGATTACCTTTTACAATTTTCTTTACCCGTCGGTGGAACTGATTGCGCCAATCCTCCCTGCCGAGCTGTCATTGATCCCGCAACCCTCGTCATGGATGCTGCCACTAAAAAAGTGCGCGCTTCGATTGTCTATGAAGGTGATAGCATCCCGATTAAACCCATCAGTTTCGAAGTTGATATCCCTTCGGAAATCCTGCAGTTGGCGACAACCCGATGTCCGGCTTCATCTCCGCTGTTCCGTGGCTTCACCGCCACAGGCGAAGTCAAATGTGATCCCCTTCCTGCAGCTTGTGGAAATGACCAGTTCCTGACTTCCGTGGAGCGCAGTACTTTGACTCCGAATTGTACTTTGATTCCCGAGGCCCCTGACTGCCCCACGGATCAGTTGGTGTCGCGTTTTGAATGGCGAGCCTCTGGCGTCCCTGATGTGCAGTGCTCGGGAATAATCAGACCTTCGACTTTTTTCTCGCACTCAATGGATGTAGCCACAACACCTGCAGTCCGCAGCGTGAGTGGAGGTGGTGGCGGGCCGCCGCCAACCTCTCCACCGACAACGGCGGCTCAGCCATCGAGTAGAAACTGACTCAAAACCCTGTCCCCGCAATCCCCAAAGGCCCGGATTTCAGGGAAAGTCTCCTCTCTCACAAGATTGAATCTCGATTGACAAAAGCTCTCACCTTCTCGCGGCTAGGCATTTTGCAAGAGATCTAAAAAAGT
>JBKCXY010000059.1:0-2265 GCA_046315835.1 Pseudobdellovibrionaceae bacterium
TGGGTCGTTCTGATGTTTCGGGTGAAGTCATGGTTCGCTACAATATGGGCGGTAGCCCTAAATCTCGTCGAATCGAGAGAATCCGAGCTCTTTAAAGCTTCGATTTGGTTGAAATTACGTCTGATTCAAGCTTAAATGGGCTCCTTCATGGGCCCCATTCTTTTTTTGAGTTTTCTTTTTTCTTTGTTTTGCTTCACTCTGCATCGCTGGCTCTTCTTGATTTGGAACTGGGATCTTTATCAAAACTTCCCGCTGGAGGATCTCCTTCGAGCCTTTGCTCATGGTCTGAGGTTTGATGCTTCAGGGTTGAGTATGCTCTACGCTGTGCCGGTTCTCTTCCTCTTACTTTCTTCTTTGCTCAGAGCTCCTGAAAAAATTCTTCGTCGCGGGGGCTTTTTCTTAGTGCTCGTATTTATTCTTCCAGCCGCGATCTTGAACCTCACGGATTCTGAAATGATTCATTTTTTGGGTCGGCGATGGACTTGGGATTCCTTGTTTCTTTTGCGTGAGACGACGGGAAAGACTTGGGATATTTTTTCCACTTATTTAGGATTGTTCTCGGGTTCCACCGTTTTAGTTTTCGGTTGGATGGCTGGGCAGTTCTTCCTGTTTCAAAGAAAAATTTCTCAACCTTTAGGTTCGTTGAAGATGGGTGGACAGGTCCTGTTGGCGATCATTGTGTTGTTTGTTGGGATTCGCGGAGGACTTCAAAGCAAGCCCCTAGGGTTTGCTCATGCCCAAGTTTTCAATCAAGCCATTTTGAACACGCTCTTGCTCAATTCTCCTTTTTCAATTCTTACTAGTTCTCAGAGACAATCTCTACCGCAGTATAGTTTCTTTGCCTCTGCCGATGAAATGCATCGGCACCTCGATCAGCAAGAGACAGATGCTTTGATTTTTGAACTGCCTGAGCGGTTAAAGAATTCCAACGTGATGGTGATCATTTTAGAAAGTTTCAACTACGACTATCAGGGGCGACCTTTTCACGATGAAGGATATACTCCTTTTTTGGATACTCTCGGAGCCCGGGGGCTGGCGTTGAAGGAAGTCTATGCCAATGGTCGCCGCAGTATTGAAGGGATTGCTTCCATCTTGGCTGGGGTGCCGGCTCTGATGAATGAACCCTTCATCAGCTCTCAGTATTTGACCAATCAATTTTTGGGTTTAGGGACCGAACTCGGTCGAGATCAGTACAGCTCTGCTTTTTTTCACGGAGCTAAGAATGGCTCCATGTACTTTGATTCATTTGTGCAAGCGGCAGGAGTTCAGAAGTATTATGGACTGAATGAATTCCCCGATCCCACACAGCATGATGGCACCTGGGGTATTTGGGATGAGCCTTTCTTTTTGTGGACGGTGGACCAAATTTCACAAATGCCAAAACCATTCTTTGTGTCCTTGTTTTCACTGACCAGCCACAATCCTTTCCGAGTTCCCGAACCCGTGAAGGATCGTTTTAAGCCTGGGACTTTAGACATTCATCGCTCCATTCAGTACACCGATTGGTCTTTACAGCAGTTCTTTAAGAAAGCTGAGCAGCTGGATTGGTACAAAAACACATTGTTTGTCATCACAGCAGATCACACTTATAAACCAGCTCGAGCGGAGTTCGATCACTTGTTGGGGCGGTATAGAGTTCCTCTCATTTTCTTTCATCCCCAATTGGAGAAATGGCCTAAAATCGATCAGCGAATCGTGCAGCATATAGATCTTCTTCCGAGTCTGTTTGATCTGCTAGGAAAAAAGCCTTCTGTGAAAAGTCGCCTTGGCAAGAGTGTGTTTCGAGAAGGGCCTCGGAGTGCCATTTTTTTTGCGGATGAGCGCTACCACTTAGTCACTGCTGAGAACGTGATCATTTCGAGTGATGGACAAAACTTTCAAGCCTTTCAAAAGTCAGATGTTGGATTTAAAAAACCTCGATCGGTTTCACCCGAGGATCCTGAAGCGCAAAGGCTACAAGCTCAAATGCAGTATTTCTCACTGGGTTTATGGAACAATAAATTTTATACAGGGAGTGAAAGACCATGAAGATCTTCTTCGCCCCCGCTTCAGTTGAACATCAAAAGCGCGAGAAAAACAAAGCTCGGGAGCTCAAGCAGAGCCAATGGTGGAAGAACCAAAAAGGAAAGGGAGTCTGCTACCACTGTGGAGGTAAGTTTCCGCCAGCGGAATTGACCATGGATCACCTGATTCCCATCGCCCGCGGGGGGAAATCCGACAAGAAGAACTGTGTGCCGAGCTGTAAGGCCTGCAATACTGAAAAAG
>JBKCXY010000060.1:0-3176 GCA_046315835.1 Pseudobdellovibrionaceae bacterium
AAGGCGTTGCCCGTTGTTGATGAAAATGAATTGAGATAGTTTTAAGTCTTCAAAATGATTCAGAATTCTCAGACTGAGGGAGACTATGGCAAAAATTGAAACCACGCCGGAAATGGTGCAAGAAGTTTACAAGAAAACAGCGCAGCGCTTGGCTGTCGTGCGAAATCGCTTAGGACGTCCTCTCACGTTAGGGGAGAAGATTGTTTACGGTCACCTGGATGATCCTCAAGGTCAGGATTTAGAGCGTGGAAAGTCATTTTTGCAACTGCGACCAGATCGTGTGGCCATGCAAGATGCAACTGCACAGATGGCAATTCTTCAATTCATGCTGGCAGGAAAAGATGAAGCCGCTGTTCCCTCCACAGTACATTGCGACCACTTGATTCAAGCTTACAAGGGTAAAGAAGTTGATATGACAGCTTCGAATAACACGAACAAAGAAGTTTTTGATTTCTTAGCGACAGCTTCGTCACGTTACAATATTGGTTTTTGGAAACCAGGTGCGGGAATCATTCACCAAGTGATCTTGGAAAACTATGCTTTCCCTGGTGGATTGATGATCGGAACGGATTCTCATACGCCCAATGCAGGTGGTTTGGGAATGTGTGCGGTGGGTGTCGGTGGCTCTGATGCTTCTGACGTGATGGCGGGACTTCCTTGGGAAGTCAAAAATCCAAAACTGATTGGTGTTCACCTCAAAGGGAAAATGAACGGTTGGACTTCTGCCAAAGACGTGATCCTCAAGCTCTGTGGAATGCTGACGGTGAAGGGTGGAACAGATAAAATCGTTGAGTACTTTGGTGAAGGTTGCAGATCAATTTCTGCCACAGGAAAAGCGACGATCACCAACATGGGCGCAGAGCTAGGTGCTACGTGTTCTGTATTCCCTTACGATGAGCGCATTGGCGCTTACCTGAAATCCACGAACAGAGCAGCTTTGGCGGACCTGGCAGACAAGAATAAAGATTTGCTGGTTGCCGACGCGGAAGTGGAAAAAGATCCTAAGAAGTACTTCGACGAAGTTTACGAAATTGATTTGTCAGCTTTGGAGCCGCACTTGGTGGGACCTCACTCGCCAGATATTGCAAGACCTGTTTCTGCGATCGCGAAAGAGGCGAAAGAAAAGGGCTGGCCCACAAAATTGTCTTCAGCATTGATTGGCTCATGCACGAATTCTTCGTACGAAGATATCGGACGTGCTGCGATGATTGCGAAACAAGCTTTGGATGCCGGAGTTAAAATGGCGCAGCCATTTTTGGTTTCTCCAGGTTCGACTCAAATTCAAAACACCATCGAGCGCGATGGACAAATGCAAGTTTTGAATAGCGTTGGTGCGACAGTGCTTGCCAATGCTTGTGGACCTTGCATCGGGCAGTGGAAGCGAGACGACATTAAAACAGGAGACAAAAACACGATTATCACTTCTTTCAACCGCAATTTCCGGGGAAGAAATGACTCGAACAATGAAACTCTGGCGTTCATTGGTTCTCCTGAAATAGTGATGGCGTTGGGCTTGGCGGGAAGATTGGATTTCAATCCAGCGACCGATGAGCTGGACACGCCCAAAGGGAAAATCAAATTCAAGGCGCCGGAAGCACCTGAGCTTCCTGCAAAAGGTTTCGTGGCCGATCCTCAGGGTTATCAAGCTCCTGCAGGGAAAAACGCACAAGTGGCTGTTTCTCCGAGCAGTGATCGTTTGCAACTCTTGAGTCCATTTACAAAATGGAACGGCGAGGATGTTAAGTCCCACCTGGTTCTTGCGAAAGCCAAAGGTAAGTGCACCACTGACCATATCAGCCCTGGCGGCCCATGGCTGAAGTACCGCGGCCACTTGGATAATATCTCCAACAACATGCTCTTGGGTGCGGACAATGCTTTTACTGGTGAAATTGGAAAAGGGAAAAATCAAATCACAGGTGCAACGGGTGTTGAGTTCGCAAAAATTGCTCGCGAGTACCAAAAAGCAGGTCAGGGTTGGGTGATCATTGGTGATGAAAACTACGGGGAAGGATCTTCGCGTGAACACGCAGCGATGAGTCCTCGTTTCTTGGGATGCAGCGCTGTGATCACAAAATCGTTTGCACGTATCCACGAAACCAACTTGAAAAAGCAGGGCGTTTTGGCTCTGACTTTCCAAGATCCTAAGGACTATGACAAGATCCAAGAGGAGGACCGTGTGTCTTTGGTGGATTTGAAAGCTTTGGCCCCTGGAAAGCCCGTCAAAGCCATCATCGAGCACAAAGGCGGAGCGAAAGAAGAGATCTTGCTCAAGCATTCTTACAATGCGGAACAGATCAAGTGGTTCGTTGCCGGATCCGCTCTGAATTTAATCAGAGGACTTTAGACGACTGCGCACTACAAAATCAGTTGAGAGGGCCTGCTTCAAAAACGAGCAGGCCCTTTTTTAATTTGCTAATCAGCAATTTGTCAGCCACCATTTGATGTGTCTGAACATCTCGTTCGTGACAAAGAAACAATAGGAGGATTCATGAAGTTTCTGACAACAGTAATGGCAACAATGATGTTGCTCGCTTCAAGTGCGGCAATGGCACAGCAAAAAAATAAGTCATTACATGATCAATTTACTGGTCAAGGTTATGGAATGGCAGGTTGCGGTCTTGGTTCTGTGGTGTTTGGTGATAAACCAGGAATGGTCCAGGTGATTGCAGCAACAATGAATGGAACCGCAGGAAATCAAACTTTTGGTATTTCTTCTGGAACTTCAAATTGTGGTGAGCAGGGTATTTTTGCTCGCGCTGAGCAGTTCATTGAAGTAAATAAAATGGCGATTGAGAACGACTTGTCTCGTGGTGCTGGTGAGTCTTTGGTATCTTTGGGTGAAGTGATGGGTTGTCAGAATTCAGATTTCACAATGCAATTGAAATCAAACTACACTGCTGGCGGAACTCAGGAACAACTGGTTCAAGCAGCGACTCAATCTTGCAAAATGTAATTTGCAGAAATATTGAAAAGGAATAAAAAATGAAAAAATTAGTAGTTACTTCAATGATTCTTCTTTCATCTGTTGCGATGGCAAAAAGCTATGGCGACGCAGGTTGTGGCTTGGGTTCAGTCATTTTCGGAAACGAAAAAGGCTTTTCTCAAATTTTCGCAGCAACAACCAATGGAACCGTAGGAAATCAAACTTTTGGTATTTCTTCTGGAACTTCGAACTG
>JBKCXY010000061.1:0-17805 GCA_046315835.1 Pseudobdellovibrionaceae bacterium
TCGCAAAGGTCCTTAGTCCAGTACTCCATCGAAGAGGCCTTTGAACTGGCCGAGGCCATAGAAACTGGCGATCAACAAGAAATACAGCAAGAGCTGGGTGATTTTCTGTTTCAAGTGGTCCTCCAGTCACAGGTCGCCCAAGACGATGGGCATTTTCAATTGGCCGATGTGATTGAAAGACTCAACCAGAAGATGATCGATCGCCATCCCCATGTTTTCTCGGCACAACAGGTTTCTGGCCTTGAAGAGATTTGGGCCAATTGGGAACAGCAAAAAGACAAAGAAAAAGATCAGCAATCAAAGCCCAAGCCAGTCTTCTCTTACCCTCGCACCATGCCTGCCTTGCAAGCAGCTTACAAAATCGGGGTGAAGACCGAGTCCTACAAATTTGACTGGGACAACGCCACCCAAGTTTTTGAAAAAGTCCGCGAGGAATTCCAAGAGACCGAACAAGCTCTGAACGAATTCACAGCGGCGAAGGAAACGCTTTCTCGGGCTAAGGATCCTTCGAAGAACACCAGCGCAACTTTCACACAATTCTCTGACAAAAAGTCACTGTCCAACGATAACCTTGAAAACAACCCTTCTTCACCGACCGAAAATGATCACCAAGGTTTAAAACTCCATAAGTCCGATTTACTTAAAAACAAGCTCGAAGAGGAAATTGGCGACTTGCTGTTTTCCATTGCCCAGCTTTGTCGGCATTTGGATCTGGAACCCGAGCAGTGCGTTCGCGGCGCCAATCGAAAATTTGAAACGCGCTTCAACGAAGTCTTGCGCCTGAGCGGCCTCAGCCGCGACCAATTCAAACATCTCTCCACTGAAGAAAAAGAAAAGCTCTGGATGCAGGCGAAGGGCTCAGTTTAGATTTTGGAGCATTTCCCAGCCAATCTTGATTGACTCACAAGATAGCAGATTAAGAACTGTTACATTCTTTATCTAGCTCTTCAGCACGCCTCAGAGGACTCTCCAGCGGGGGGTCAAAAAAACAAAACTGACTCAAAATTCTGTCCCTTCAGCAGAACGCCGTCCTCTCACTACCTAACTCTCTAGAGAAAAAAGGGAAATCGGACGGAATTTCTGTTTCTTTTTTTACAAGAAACAGAAATCACCAACGAACACGCAGATTTCGTAAGTCAACGTTGGCGCCATTGAGGCGGTCGCAGAGACCAGGGACAGGATTTTGAGTCAGTTTCAAAAAAACAATCCGTTAACTCAGCAAAGTCCGGTCGATTTTGGCCGCGCGAGTTTGCTGAAGCCGCCGGAAGAAATCATTCATTCGTCGCAGGTATCGGTCACGCTCTGACCTCCCGAGCTCACGTTCGCGGTGATTGCCTTCGAAATAGACTCTCAAGCCCCACTCTTCAAATTTTGAAGTCAGGATTCTGGTGAAGACCAAACCTTCCCAAAAGCCCCCCACTCTATTGGCACGGTGAGCACCAGTGATTTTTCGCGCCAGCATCGCAGGAAAGGTTCTCAAGAAATTTTGAAACTGCTTGCGATCGCGGAATTTCAGCTTCAAATGAAGATGATTCCCCATATTCACGAAGTCTTTCACTTCGACAAAATACTTTTTAGCCCTTTGATGAAGGAGATTCGCCACGGTTTTTTTGTGCCTGTAAAAGGACCACGCCCCCACCGCCTTCTTTGATTTAAAAACCACATGATGGACCGCTTTAGCCTGCAGGGGCCTTGCGACCTTGCGGCGCCTCTTATAGCTCGAGCCACCAAAGCTTTTTGCTTTCAACTGAGGAAGCATTTTAGAATCAAAAGTGAGCTGGGATTTCATCTACGGGGCAATATATTAAAAGGCTTTCAGAATTTGCAAGAAGTGATTGAAATAACACAACTTTCCAAGCCACCATGATCCCACCCGCAATCCCTTCGATGGCTGAGCTCGCCCGCCACGCAGATGCATTGAAAAGTGTCTCGGAATGAGAGGCATCTTGCCGACAGGCAAGTGAACTGAGTGCTCAGGTTCAGATCTCATTAAAACTAGACCTGAGATCCCCACAAACAAGGGTCTAGATTTTTGCCTGAGTTTTTGACGAAAAAACGGACTTTGAAAAAGCCTCACCAAAGCATCGACACTTTCTTAAAAATCAGGCGACTTTTTGTACTGCTTTGAGAGGGAATTTTCATTCTTTGCTGAGGACTTTTTCAGCTGAGAATTATTTTGCTGTTCCTATGTCCTGAGAAACCATTGTGACATTCATGACTTAGCTTTGCTCAACTGTGGATTTTTTCCCCACTTCCTGAGCCAAATTAAGTATTTAGGGCAAATTTCCGAATTCATCCTCAGCGACCGTACAATAAAAAGTACGAGTCGGAGGAACATATGAAGTCGTTACAGTTGAAAATGTTAATGATCACAGCACTGGTGGCTCTTGCCGCCTGTGACAAGTCGAATCGCTCGATTTCAATCCTTGGTGAGGATCAAACTTTCCAACAGATTTCGAATTTCCAACCTCGTAAAATTGATATCTTATGGATTGTCGATAACTCCGGATCTATGGGGTCATCTCAAACCAACCTCGTTTCTAACTTTGGATCTTTCATCAATCGATTTCAGAGCTTGAACTATGACTTCCATATGGCTGTTCAAACATCAGATGCCTTCTTAGGTAAATTCAAAAATGAAGACTACCGAAGACGCCTCAAAGATGGCGCTAACGGTAACTTTTCTGGTGTTTATGTTATGGACCGCAACACTCCTAATCTCTCAAGCGTCTTCTTGACGAATGCCACCCAAGGCATCAATGGATCTGGAGACGAACGGGCATTTTCGAGCTTTTTGGATACTTTGGACTATGTCGGAAACGCCGACTTCCGAAGACCTGATGCTTTCTTAGCGATCATCATTGTTTCCGATGAAGATGATTTCTCAGCGACAACCACCACGTTCCTCAATAATGATTACAACAGCCCAAACTTGATCCCTGTTTCTACTTACAAGAACTTCTTGGACGGCTTTGCGGGCGCTAGTAACTATTCAGTGAACGCCATCACAATTTTAGACAATGCCTGCCTGGCGAAACTCAACAGCTCGTTCTCGGGGCGACGTATTGGACAAAGATACATCGATCTGGCCAATCAATCGAATGGTGTGAAAGCTTCTTTGTGTGGTGATTTCGCACAGTCTCTTCAGCTGATCTCGGACACCATTATTACGACAGCTCAAAGTTTTGTGATCGACCGAGAACCCGTTCCAGGAACCCTTAAAATTTACGTTAACGGGGTTGAAGTCCTAGAAAATCCCACCACTGGTTACACCTACGATGCAGCAACTCGAACAGTCACTTTTAGTACAGCGGCGTCTCCTCCAGCAGGAGCGAGCATTCAAGTGGTCTATGACCCATTAACACTCAGAGACTAAGAGAAAGTGAAAGGACGAGGGAGATATTTATGAATCCAATTTTAGAAACACAAGTCTCGGACCAGTGGCACATTCTCAAAGGTGAAACTCAATACGGCCCTTATAGCTACTCTGAGATGATTAAAATGATGCAGACAAAGATGGTTTTTAGCTTTGACTATATTTGGGCTCCGCACATGGAAGCTTGGACTTCTCTCGCGGATGTCCCTGAATTTTCAGCGGACCGCTTGTCGCGATTGGTAGAGCACAATGTGCACACAGAAGCTTTCAATCGTCGAGATCATGAACGAGTGCTTTGCAAACTGCCAGTGTACGTCAATGACAATCAAAGACTCTGGCAAGGTGTTGCCGAAAACCTTTCCGAGGGCGGAGCCCTTGTGATGATGGAAAACCCCCTTCTTCTGCCTGGGGAAGTGATTCATTTGCACTTTAGAAATACGCCGACTTTGGAATGCTTTAATGCTTCAGCGGAAGTCCTCACCAAGAGACTGACCAAGCAGCGCATCCAGCACGATACAGGAATTCACTACGCTGTGAAGTTCTTGCAAATCGGCTCGGAAGGAAAAACTCAAGTTAAAAAACAAATTTTAAATTGGAAACAGAAAAAAGGAGCTTAACCCATGGATACAGTATTACAGTTCATCTCAGATTCAGGCTTTGTCGGTTGGTGCATCATGCTTGTGGGCTTTGCCTCACTCGCTCTGATTGGAGAGCGTAGTTACGTTCTCTACTATAAATTCGGTATGAACGTGGAAGAGTTCTGGAACAAAGTGCAAACCTTGGTTCTGGCACGCAAGTCCGACGAGGCCTTGGTCGTTGCGGCACAAATGCAAGCAAAACCCCTCCCCGCTGCTTTCAAAACTATCCTTGAAAAAGCGGATCGTGACGACGATGCTATTTTTCAAGCCCACGATATCGCCATGGCTGAAACTGTGCCCCAGTTCACAAAGCGCACTCACTATTTATCGATGTTTGCCAACGTGGCCACACTCATGGGTCTTTTAGGTACGATCCACGGTCTGATCTTATCCTTCCAAGCGGTGGCGACAGCAGATCCATCGACAAAACAAGCTCTCCTTGCACAAGGTATCGCAGTCTCCATGTATACCACAGCTCTCGGTCTGGTTGTTGCGATCCCTGCGATGGTGGCCTACTCCTTCCTCATTTCACGACAGAATCACTTAGTGGATGAACTGACTGAAAAATGCGGGAAGCTCACAGAGCTTCTCACTGGCGCTCACATGCCGAGCCTCAGCCGTCAGAACATCTACCCTGACAATGTGGCCAAAGAAGCCGTTGCAGCCACTGTGAAAGCACCGCCCACCAACAATAGAGCTTCCTAAGAAAGAAAAAGGAACGAGTTATGGCTTACAAGAAAAAACATTCAAACCATGAATTCGAGCTGGATCTCGCACCACTCCTTTCAGTGATGGTGAAGCTCGTTCCAGTTCTTTTGCTGTCGAGTGCCTTCGTGCAAGTGATGGTGATCGAAACGGATCTTCCTCAAGCCGTCAAAGAAGCGATTCAACAGCAACAAGCAAATCCAACTGCGAACATTCAGCTGGCCATTGATTCAAAGTCAGGCTTTCAGGTGATCATTCAAAAGGGACAGAATCAAACTGTTGAAAAAGTTCCTTTGAAAGACGGAGCTTGGGACCTCAAAGGCCTTCATCTCACGCTTCAAAGAGTCAAAACTCAAAATCCTGAAGTGTTTCGCATTGAGTTTTCTCCAGCAGCGGATGTTCCTTACAAGGACATTGTTCGCATGATGGATGAAGCCCGACAGTCAAAAGACAAAAGTGTTAAGTTTCCAATCAATGATAAAAAGGAAAACCGCCAGATTCTGACGGATTTTATGTTTCCTGATGTTGTTTTCACCAACGTAATGGATGGGTAGTAAATATGGCACGCCGACGAAAAAGGTATGAAGTCAGTCACCGAGGAAACACCACTTTTGGTCTTAATATTACGTCGATGACGGATATGTTCACGATTCTTCTCGTGTTTCTTTTGCAAACCTATTCAACGGCAGAGATTCAAGTAGCTCCTGACGAAGGACAAAGCTTACCGCTGTCGGGCGCCCAAACCAATCCCACTCTGACACTCCAAGTCTCTTTGACTAAAAAGGATCTCAAGATCGAACAGCGAAGTATTGCATCCCTCGAAAATCAAAACTTCGAGAAAAAAGACATCGATCCTAACGATAGCAATTTCATTTTGCCTCTTTTTAAAGAACTTGAGAAAATTGCCAAAGAAGAGGAAGCCAAGGCAAAAGCGGCTGAAGCTGACCCCACAGTTAAGTATAACAAAGGTGTCGTTGAAGGTAAGATCATCCTGAAAGCAGATTCATCTTTTGATTATGGCACTCTCAGAAAAGTTATGTACACAGCCTCCATGGCTGGGTTTCCGAAATTGAAGCTCGCCACTGTTGTTGGAGAATAAAATGAAACTCCTTATTGTTTTTTCTATTTTCATCTTGGCACTCCCCACTTTCGCAAATAAAAAACAATCAGGAGCCGTTCTTCCTGAACTTCGCATTGAATCTGGCAACGAAGACGAAAACCAGAAGAAAGCTCTGAAATCCGAAATCTTAATCTCAAAAACTGAGAATCAAGCCATCAACGCCCTCGTAGCAGCGCTCAAAAAGTCCAAGGGAACTCCCCAAGAAGCCGAAATGTGGTTTCGATTAGCAGAGCTCTACATGCGACGAGCCAAGTCCGGTCGCTTTTTTGACCTGTACCGAGAAGGCTCTGACGCCGCCCGGTTTGCTCCGCCAGAAATCCGTGAAGAATCCTCAGTGGCTTCACTGAAAAGAGCGATTCAAGTCTATACAAAAATTGAACGAGAATTTCCTAAGTTTCGTGAAATGGACTCTGTCCTTTTCAACAATGCCTTCGCCTCTCAACAAATTGGACTTAAGAAAAATGCCGAAGCACTTTACCTGAAAGTTGTCGACAACCACACAAAATCCCCTCTCGTGCCCGATGCGCAGTTAGCTCTTGGCGAAATGAAATATGAGCAACAAAGATTTGAATCAGCGCTCGAACATTTCTCTGCCATCGAGAAGTTTCCAAAATCAAAAGTTTTCTCCTACGGTCTCTATAAATCTGCTTGGACTCTTTACAATCTTCACAAAAATGAAGAAGCTATCGATAAACTGGTCCAAGTGGTCAAATTTCATGACCCCGAGAATTCCAATGGACGTAAAGTGAATCACAATTTACGTGCAGAAGCTCTTCGTGACCTCACTGTGTTTTACGGAGAAAAATATTCCGCTTCCGAAGTCTATGCTTTCTTCTCCAAGCTTTGCAACTCCGAGGAACTGGGCGACTTGATGGTCCAGATGGGTAAAATGTACCTCTCGCACTCAAAACAAGCTGAGATGAATACCTTCCTGAGCGAGTTCATCAAGCGTAATCCTGCTTCTAAAAACAGAATGAAAGCTCACTTGCTGCTGATCGAATCCTATGAATCAGTCCGTGACCGCAAATCAGTCCTCTCTGAACTGCAAGCAGCGAGCGAAGTCTGTGCGCCGACATCGTCATGGGTGGCTCAGAATCCCCAAAGTGCTGATGAGGCCTGTAATTACGATTTACCTAAATCCAATGTGGAAGTGGCCAAACGCTGGTGGGAGCTTTGGCAAAAGAACAAGCAATCCAAAGATGCCAAAGAACTTGCTCAACTGACACAGCAAGTGTTCAAACTGCATCTCGCTCGGGAAAATCCGGCGAAGCCTGACACGAAATCACGTTATGCTTATGCGGAACTACTTTTCCAATTGGATGATTTCAGAAATGCTTCCAAACAGTATGAAAATGTGAGCCTCAAATCTCAGGATACAACGATTAAGCACGATGCGGCTTATTCGGCTCTGGTCGCTTTACAAAAAGCTTCTGAAAAATCAAAAGAATCAGAGGACCAAATTGAATTGGTGCGCCTCTCAAAAGCTTACTTGAGCGCTCACCCCCAAGGTCCCCATGCCTATCAAGTGACTTTCAAAGTAGGTTTCATTGCTTATGAACAAGAAAACTTCACAGAAGCCGAACCCATCTTACGGAAGCTCGCCACAGATCCAAAATCGGGTGAGTTTAAGCTGAAATCAGAAGATTTGATTTTGGATATTTTGAATGCTCGTAAGGACTTTGGCGGCATCCGAACATTTGCTTCTGAAGTTGACAAACAAACCACCGATCCTGAACGTAAGAAAAAACTCAAAACTCTCATGGAGCAATCTGAGTATGCAGAGATTCAAGTGGTTGCTAAAGATGGAAAACAAAAAGAAGCCGCTGACCGCTTGGTTGTTTTTGCTCGCACTAACATAACCTCACCGTTAGCGAAAGATTCTCTGTGGCAAGCTCTATCTCTTTTCTATGCTTCCGGTTATGTGATCGATGGTGCTGATTTAGCACTTGAATATGTCGAGACTTACCCCGGTGACAGTAAATCACTCAATGCATTGATCGATGCCGCAAAACACTACACTGAGAGCGGCTTTCTGCTGAAAGCAGCCACCACCATGGATGATATTGCCCAGCGTTCCGAAAAAGATCGCAGACAATATACGGAAGCCGCGAGTGAGCTCTATTTGCTGGAAGGAAAAGTGAAAGAGTCCCAAGCAACACTTAAAAGACTTCTTACGGGGGAAAAACAGTACGATGGTCGTATCTACTCGAAAATTTTGGCGACCCTCAAAGGCAAAGAGAAATCCCCAGAGTACCAAGATCTCGAAAACAAGATCGCAAGCCTTGGTGTTGAACCTTTTGCGAGCCAAGTCAGAATTCGCAAAGTGGAGACACTTTTTGAGCAGAAAAAATGGACAGAAGCTTTCAATGCAGCAAAGCCCCTGGTCTCTCAAGAAAGGGGGATGGATGACGACATTCGTGCCCGTGCACGACTTGTTCAAGCGAAAGTTCTTGAGAGAGAGTTTATTGACACAAGAACGAAAACAAACATAGAAAAACTGAGTCTGATTTTATCGATCAAGACCGAAAAGCTTGATAAGGCTCAAACAGCTTTCCTCGCTTCAGCCAAGATTGCTAAAGATCCCAACACTCAGCTGCAAGCGCTCATGGGTCTGAGCCGCATCTATGGAAACTATGTGGACAGTGTTGGCCACCCTATCATCAAAAACGACCATGAGCTCACTGAGGACGACAAAAAAGCGCTGGCCACTGAGCTTGCGAAACTCACGAGTCCAATTTTAGAAAAGAAAATTGAAATCGACAAAAGACTTCAAAACTTGGCTAAAGAGCGAAAAGCAGCTTCTTCGGATGCTGTTGCTTGGCTGGAAGTTCCTGCTGAAGAAACAGTGAAAGCACGTATTCGTCCTGTGGATCCGTCTTGGTTTAAACCCCTGCTCCCTCTCGTTTCTGCAAAAGCTATTGAGAATGGTCGCTTTGAAGGCCAAAAAGGAATCACTTGCTCTTTGAGTAAAGAAGAAAAAGCTTTGGATATTGCGACTCTTTCAATGAAGGCCAGCCAGTGTGTTCTGCAGAAAAATGCCAATCTCACGGAGAAAATTGGTTTTGAAATTTCAAGAAAAGATCCCGGTTCACCTTTGGGGACTTTCTATCTTTCCTTGGCGGCAGATCTGGAAGCGAGCTACGACAAAGCGATCTACTTAGTGGAGTCAGCATTGAAGAAATCAAAAGAGGCTCCTTTCTTGGTTTTCCAAAAAGCACGTCTTCTTTACAAATCAGGAGATGCTGCTGGTGCGAACACCGCTTTCATCAAAGCCGATGAGTTAGGTCTTAAATCTCAAGAATCCACTTTAGTTTCAGGAATTGTGGCTTACGCTCAAGGTGATTGTTTCACCGTGCTTGAGAAATTTCAGACTCTGCAGTCTTCGCAAATCAAAGACCTGCAGCTCACCCCTGCGATGAGTGAGTGCTTGGCGCAAAAAGGTGAATTTGATAAAGCGTTGCTCTTTGCAGAGCAAAACATCAAAGGAAGCTTGAACCCCGCAGAGCTCTATATCCAAATGGGCCACATCCACGAGTCCTTCCGCTTTGATTCTGGCAAAGCTCTTCAAAGCTACAGCCAAGCTCTCAAAGTTTCCACAGACTCTGAAATGAAGGATTGGCTCGGTCGTAAAATTGATTGGCTCAAGGGCCAAGCCCCAACGACCACTCAGTCCGCAAACTAATCCCCTCGAGGAAAGTCCTGTCGTGAGAATCGACACTTTCAAAGACTTTCCTCGGCCTTTCGCCCCTCGCTCTCAGCCAAAATTTCTGAAGCTGTGTAAGTCTCAAACGGCTTGATACAGATCCATTTTTACTGTTTCAACGAAACACCTGAAAATTCCACTAGTTAGAACAGTTAAACTCCCTCTAAAAAGTCTAATTCCTTAGTCCTATTCAGTATTTATGGGCTTTTTCCGATACCCTTTCGAATGACTGTAAACTGTTATTGCGAGGGAGAATTACGCCCATGAATTGGCTGATCACAGCACTTATTTTTTCAATGAGTCTCCTCCTGAGCTCGGTGAGCTTGGCTCAGAGCAAATCAAAGACCTATCGCAAAGTTCAAGAAGTGAACTTTGATGAAATGAATTTGAAAGGAACCGTACGAAATCCTGATGGAGCTTATCTGGTTCAAAAACGCGGGATTAAGTTCATGCCCTTGTATGACATTCAAAAAGAGATGGACTCTAAAATTCGCGAATCTGTGGAATACGTGCGCTAGAGGATGAGGAATATGCAGAATTTACTGATTGAACAACGCAGCCCTGAAGGACTTCTTAAAACCTGGCGCCTTCGCGAAGAACAAGGTCCTCTCACTTTTGGTCACTCCCGACATGCAGCTCTGAGAAGCCCTGCAAACAATATTCGCGGCATCCAAGGGGTTTTTGAGTTCCGTGATGGCCATTGGTATTATATCAATCTCGATCAACAATCACCACACCCTGAGTTTCACGGCAAATCAGAGATTCGCCTTGACCAACCTCTTGAAATTAAGCTCGGGACAAATACACTGACACTCACGCCCTATGATGCGAGATCTCCCCTATTTAAGACTTTAGAAAAAACAGAAATCTCTCAACCAAGCGCTGATCGCAAACCCTATCAGCTCTACACTGTCTATCAAGGGCCTCAGCTTCTTGAAACGACAGTGGTTCCGATCGGTGAAACTTTCACCACGAAATTTGATCCTTTAAAAACGGCTTTTGTTCCCACAAAAACAGAGCTGTGGAAAAAAACACAACTTGGAAATCTTGAAATTTCTGAAAGAACTGTTTACCTCACAGGCACTGAAGCCATGTCATCTTTGCGTGGCCAAAAGATGGACCGCGAAGGTAAAATGGCTCTCTCTGCAACCCTCACAGGAGCTTTGATCTTAGCACTGATGTTTGCCATCGCTCCTGAAAGAGAAGTTGTCGATGTCGTGGAGGTTGAACTTCCGCCGATCCTGCGTGAAGCGAAGATTGAACCACCCAAGAAACAGAAACAAGCAGGAGACCCAGTCCCGCAACAACAACCTCAGCCCCCTCAGCAAGCGCAAGCTCAACCTGGTGGCGGTCCTCAAGCTCCCTCAGGATCGAGCAAAGCAGCCAGCGCCATCAAATCACTTTCGAGTGGCCGAATCAGCCAGCTCGTGGGGAAAGTATCTGCTGGGGCTGCTAAATCAAACAATGTGATTATCTCTAACGGGATCACTGCAGGCCAAGGCCCGAGCGGCCGAGCTCTCGCGGCTGTGGGATCTATCAACAAGTCCGGCACTGATTGGACGAGCGAAGGCAAAGGAAACGGAGTTGCCGTGGCCACAGCTGGTAAAGCCGGCGGCCAAGGCACAGGACAAATGGGACAACTTGCTGGCGGTAAAGCCGGTCAAGGCGGAGTCGGTCTGCTGGAAGAAGAAGGCGAAATTGTGGGCGGTCTCGACCGCGAAGTGATTGCTGCGTACATTCGCTCTCAACTCGGACAGATCCTTTACTGTTATGAACGTCAGCTCTCAGCTCAGCCCGATCTTTATGGAAAAGTTGCGATCAAATTCACGATTTCTGGCGATGGCAGCATCGAAACACAAAGAATCGCTGATACGACGCTGAAGAACACCACGGTGGAAGGTTGTATTCTTTCAAGAGTTTCCAAGTGGAAATTCCCAACACCCCAAGGTGGAACAAAAGTTCTGGTCACTTACCCATTTCTTTTTAAGAGCACGAACTAAGAAGGAGCCCACTCATGAAAACCATCGCTTCAATTCTGATGATCTCGCTGTTGAGCTTCGGAGCCATGGCACAAAGCACAGACCGCGGATCTGACAAAATGGATCTTAAATCCCTCGAAGATAAGTACTGGGCAGCCAAAGACACTGATTTCAGTGTGGTGCAAAATAGAACATATACGAAAAAAGAACGATTCTTCACTTCGATCTCCTATGGTCCCCTGGTGAATGACCCTTGGTCCTATGGACGCATGACAAACTTTGCGGTGGGATACTACTTTAATGAGCGCTGGGGTCTTGAAGTCGCCCACGAAATGGGCTCTCTCAGAGACAATGAATCGACAAAAGAGATCTTTAACAAAGCGGGATCTCCCGACCGAAATCTATTCGAAAGCTATACTTCACTTAATCTCATCGTTGTCCCCTTCTATGCAAAAATGAGCTTTTGGGACCGCAAAATTCTTTACTTTGATATGCAATTTGCTTTTGGCGTAGGCCAGGCAAATTATGAGCATCAAAAACAATCCTTCTCAACGGATGTCAGCACAAAAGGGAGTGCTGTAGGATTCAACTTTGATGTGACACAACAGCTTTTCTTCCATGAGAACTTTGCTGTGCGCTTTGACTTTAAGAACAAATTCACTTCTCAGGAAAAATTTAAATACCGTGAATCGGGTGGTGGAAATCCCTCTCTCGGTAAGTCCACAGTGAACGATACGAGCATCTTGTTTGGTCTCACCTTCTTCTACTAAAAGGCAGTTTATGAAGTCGGCATTGAAATTAACATTTCTATCGATCCTCGGAGCTGTTCTCATCGGGCTTCTTCCGATCTTCGTGTGGGCGCAAGTGAAAACGAAAAGCCCTGGCCGAGCGCCGGGTCCTGAGATGAAGATGAAACAATCTCAAGTACCGACCTTTGATATTTACCAAACAAAAATTGTGAACGGTAAAAAAGAAACTTTCCGATTGAAAAACATCCCTCGCCTGAACATTGGCGAAGAACCCCGACTGGAATCCAGCGATCTTGCCGATCTCAAACTCCCTCCAGCAAAAAAGCTTAATCTAAAACCGGTGGAAGAACGTCCCCTAGTTCCTGAAGTCTTTATCAATACAGCTACCATGAACCTGCCTGAAATTCCCAAGGATGCCAAAGAAGTGAAAGCCATTGATCCTACTTTCAATGCACCCTTTGTCTCTCCTCCACCGGTGGTTGAACTGACAACGGTGAAGGAAGTAAAACCAGAAGTGCGAGAGCTTGCTGAAATGAATCCCTCTCAAATGAAGCTTCTCCAAGCTTTGATCTTTCTCGAAATCCAAAAAGAGTATGGCCTGGCCATCGGGCTCTTTGCGGAACTCTTGAATGATCAAGATCCAAAGATAAAAACAGAATCGACTTACCACTTAGCGCTCACCACTCATGCTGTAGGTCTGTACTCGGAGTACAAATATCAAATGATGAAAGTCCTCGCTTCCGAGGATAAGGAATGGCAAAAAAGAGCTGTCATGTCCCTCGCCTCCAAAGCAGAGCCTGGCGATAAGGCTCTGGTTAGACAGCTGGACCCCATCCTGGAAAAACTAGGAATAGCGCCCGAGAAATCGGACCAGTATCAACTGAACCGGGCCAAGTACTATCTTGATAAAGATGACCTTGGCCGCGCGATGGCTGCTGTTGATGAAATACTATTGGACTCTCCCCTTTACACTCAAGCGCTCTTTTTAAAAGGTGTCCTTCTTTACAAGTCGGGACAGCTTCAAGAAGCCATCGGCATTCAACAACAAGTCCTCAACCGCTATGAACAAATCCCTGGTTCCGAGGATATGAGATCCATCACGGCTCTCACCTTGGCTCGACTTAATTTCCAAGCAGGCCAACTGCAAGAAGCTTTCAACGTCTATCTCAAGGTCGACAAAAAACATCCAGACTGGATGCAAGCGATGATTGAGCAAGCTTGGACACAGATTCTTTCCCAAGACTACGAAGGGGCCGCTGGAAATATGTTTTCTCTGCACACGGACTTCTTTAAAAAAGCTTTTCATCCTGAATCTTATATTGTGCGCACAGTGGGCTACTTGAATCTTTGCCAATACGGAGACGGCGCCAAAGCGGTGTATGATCTCAAACGCAGATATGAACCCGTAAAAGCTCAACTCACCACTTTTGAAGCTCAAGGTGCCAGCGAAGAGTACTTCTATGACACTGTCAAAGCCTGGGCGAAGAACCCGGTTCAACCCGTCGTGAACGGTCTTCCGCGAGAATTCATCTTTCAACTGACCAGACATCCCAACTTTATTCAGCGCCAGCAAAACATCAATTCTTTGGAAGACCAAGTCGTTAAAATCAATCGCCTCGCTTTAGATATCATCAAAAAGGAGCGCGTGACCATTGCCAAAGTCAATGATGCTCGGGCAAAAATTGCCGAGTACAAAAAACGAGCTGAAAAAGCTTCGCCTGAAGAGAAAAACCGCATCCGCGAAGAAGCTTCTTATCAAGCCAAGCGAGTTCTCAATTTCCAGATCCAAGGTCACATCGCTAAAAAAGCAAGAACGGCGATCAGAGATCTTCGAAAGGCAGGCCTTCAAAGGCTTGAGATAGAAGAGATTGATATGCGAAAGCTCGCTGGCAGCGCGCTGAAAGAAAAATTCAATGCCATGAAAACCCGCCTGGTCGCTTCTTTAGATCAAACAGATGTCCTGCAGTACGAATTGTATTCAGGGGCTGGTGAGCACATCCGTTATCAAATGGCCGGTGGCGAAATTAGTGAAAAAGAGCGTCCAGAACTAAAAGTCGAACCAGGTAAAGCCCTGAAGTGGGATTTTAAAGGCGAGATCTGGGAAGACGAATTGGGGCATTATCGATCGTCCTTGAAAAATGTTTGCGCCCCTGAAGATACAACGGTTCAATAATTAAAGAGGATTTTATGAAAACACTCATTTTAACATTCATGATGCTGATAAGCTGGAATTCATTGGCCCAAACTTCGGCCAAAGAAGGCCTTGAGCGGCTCAAGAAAAATCTTGAAAACTCAAAACACAACTTATCTGAATACCAAAAGAACCTACAAATCGCTTCCACAAACCTGAAAGAAATCCAGAAAGCTCGGGGTGACGTCGAAGCGCAAAAATCAGAGGTCACAAAGGCTCTCGAAGAAGATCAAAGAGCGATGTTTGAAGTTCAAAAGCACGATACCGAAATACAAAATCTCGTGGCTGCTGAGCAAAATGAAATCGCAGCGGAACAGCTGAAAATCCAAGAGCTCGAGAAAATGATCGTTCAACTGCAAGCCAATAAGGAAAAGCGCAACCAGAACATTCAGTTCTATAGCAAACAGCAAGAGCAGATCACCAAAGAGCGCACAGAGTGGACCAATCGCACAGAGCAACTGAAGAAAAACCAAGCTCAAGTGGATGGGAAACTGAAATCTTTGGTGGCTAGCCAAACAGAATGGGCGAACAAGCAACGGGGCTATCAAGGCGAAGTGTCTCGTTGGCAAAAAGAAGTCGAGCGAAACCAAAAATTGGTGGATAACTACTCGACTCTCGCTGAAGTCAAAGACTAATCAAACTCACCTATTTGAAAATTTCATTCAGCTCTTTCATCACTGAAGGGCTGAGCTTACCATAAACATCCAAAGATTTCATATTCTCGTGAACTTGCTCCACCGAGCTTGCGCCGGTGATCACTGTGCTCACCTGGGGATTCTTGGAACACCAGGCAATGGCCAACTGAGCCGCTGTGCAACCCAGCCCCTCCGCCACTTTCATCAGCTTTCGGATTTTTGGTTTCTTTTTCTCGTCGGTGATTTCATCCACAAGCCATGAAAGACTCTTCATGGAAGCCCGGCTCCCCTTCGGAATTTTTTCAAGGTACTTACCCGTCAACGCTCCGGACGCCAACGGACTCCATGTCGTGAGCCCAATCCCCGCTTTTTCATACACTGGTAGATATTCAGATTCGACTTTCTCGCGCACAAACAGATTGTACTGGGGTTGCTCGACCATGGGCTTTCGCAAGTTGTATTTTTCGGCGATATCGTAGGCTTGCAAAACTTGTTTGGCTGACCATTCACTGGTCCCCCAATAGAGAGCATAACCGCGTTCCACCATGTCGTGCATGGCCCAAACGACTTCTTCCATCTCCGTGTTGGGATCAGGTCGATGGCAATACACCAGATCCACATAATCCATATCCAAGCGTGACAGAGATCCTTTGATCGCTGTGAGCAAGTACTTGCGATTCAAAGTATTTCTCTCATTCGGCCCGTCGGTGATGCCCCAGAAAAACTTGGTGGAAACAATGTACTTCATGCGCGGCCATTTAAGTTTTTTGAGCGCTTCGCCCATGATGAGCTCTGATTTTCCGCCCGCATAAACTTCAGCGTTATCAAAAAAATTACAACCATAATCGTAGGCTGCGGCCATGGTCTCCATGGATGCCTTAAGATCCATTTGCGCTGAAAAAGTCACCCACGATCCAAAGGACAACTGAGATACCTTCAGTCCTGATCTTCCGAGTCTGCGGTATTCCATTTTAAATCTCCTTTTTTTTCAAAGCTTGAATCGCTAGCAAATAACAGATCAGAACAAAGGGGACACTGAGCATTTGCCCCATATTCAAAGGCAAACTGGCCTCAAAAGCTTCTTGATTCTCTTTGAAGAGTTCGACAAATATTCTGGAAAGGAAAATAGTGCCCACCACAAAGCCAAACAAAAATCCCCGCGACTGGCTGCGAGGCCATGCCTTGTAAAGGAAAAAGCTCGCGATAAAGATCAAAAAATAACTGACACTTTCATAGAGCTGAGCTGGATGTCGAGGAATCTGATCCACTCGAGTGAAGACAAAACCCCAAGTGCTCTCAGTGGGCTTCCCCAGGATTTCCGAATTCATCAAATTCCCAATGCGGATAAATGCTCCGGTCAAAACTGTGGGGATCGCAATGCGATCCAAAATCCATAGACCTGGCATTTCTGGATTCTTCCTGGCAAACAAAAAGCACGCGATAATCACACCCAGAGCGCCCCCATGACTGGCAAGGCCCCCCTCCCAAATGGCGAGAATCTTGAGGGGGTTGCTCAAGTAATAACCGGGATCATAAAACAGACAGTGCCCAAGCCTTGCCCCAATGGTGGTTCCCAAAACCAGATGCACAAGCAAACTATCAAGGACCTCTGCCGACTTTCCTTCCCGACGGCAAACCCATTTCATGAACTGAAAACCGATACCAAAGCCTGCCACAAACATCAGCCCATACCAGCGAATTTTCACAGGCCCCAAGGCGATCAAGTCAGGACTCACACTCCACTCAATCATGCTTTCTTCCTTTTCAGACGTCTCATAACACCAGAAACAAAAACTTCGGCTTCAGGAATCTTCATCATTTGTGCAACACCCAAGTAAATCAACGCACCACCGATCACACTGACACCAACCGCACACAATCGAGCCAGCGTCAGCAGCACGTGATGATCTTTCAATGCGGGAAAAGAGTCCATGAGCAGCGAAAAGCCCGCCATAAACCCATCGAGAAAAAATGGGTATTGCAAAAGAAACACACTCATCAATGCCAAAGGCACAGAGAACTGTCCTAAGGATTTGAGCACTTGGGAAAAACCAAACGCGCCTACTTTTCGGCGAAAGCCCCAAAACAGCAAAGCGAGATTGATTGTTGCGGTGAGGACAGTGGCTGCTGCAATTCCTCTAAATTGGTAAAGATCCACGAGCAGAGAGACCAAAACAAAGTGAATCGCCACACAGATCATGGAAATTTTAGCTGGATATTTGGTATCCCCCAAAGCATAAAAGCTTGGCACAAACACGCGCACACCGCTGGACACCACGAGGGTGAGTGAGGCCACCGCCAAAATCTGCGCTGTGATCATGGAATCATGGGAATCAAATCGGCCTCGTTCAAACATCAATTCTACCAGCGGCCGAGCGAGAAAATACAATCCCGCTGCGGCGGCGAGGCCGATAAAAAGATTGATGCGGAAAAAGCGATTGGTTGTGGCAATCATTTCTTCTTTTCTATTTTGCACCCACAAGGTCGAAAGTGTCGGCAGCAAGGCCGTGCCAAGGCTCACACTCACAATCGACAGTGGGAATTCCAGTAACCGATCGGCATAATAAAAATAAGAGTTCGCGCCCTCACCGAGAGACGATGCAAAGTAAGTATTCATCAGAGTTGTGATCTGAAGCACCGCTGTTCCCAAAATTCCTGGTCCCATTTTTTGAAGGACTTTTTGCGAATCGAGATTGGCCCAATTCCACT
>JBKCXY010000062.1:0-2857 GCA_046315835.1 Pseudobdellovibrionaceae bacterium
CCATGTGGCTTTGGACACTGGCTGTGGCCGCGTTGCTGATCGGCTGGGGTTTGCCTCAAGCGGTGGTGATTGCTGTCGTCGCTGTGATGGCGATTTTCGTCGTGGTTCCTGTTCGCAGAGCTTTGATCTCAAGCCAAGTCATGAAGCTCATGAAATCTTTCTTGCCAAAGATTTCCGAAACTGAACGTGTGGCTCTCGAAGCGGGTGTGGTGTGGGTTGAGAAAGATCTGTTCTCTGGAAAACCTGATTTTAGAAAGCTTTTGTCTGAGCCCTATCCCAAACTCACAGCGGAAGAGAAAGCTTTCATGGACAATCAAGTTGAGAAGCTCTGCTCGATGCTGGATTCTTGGAAAGTTTGGAAAACTCGTGAGATGGAGCAACACATTTGGGATTACATGAAGAAGGAAAAATTCTTCGGAATGATTATCCCCAAGGAATATGGTGGTCTTGAGTTTTCAGCATTGGCAAACTCTCACGTGGTGATGAAGCTTGCGAGCCGCTGTTTGCCTGCTTGTATCACTGTGATGGTTCCGAACTCACTAGGCCCTGCAGAACTTTTGATCCACTACGGAACTGAAGAACAAAAGAAAAACTTACTTCCAAAATTGGCGGACGGTCGTGAGATCCCTTGCTTCGGTTTGACTGAGCCTTTGGCTGGATCTGATGCGGGATCTATCACTTCTTCGGGGGTCTTGTTTAAGAAAGACGGAAAATTGTGGATTCGTTTGAACTGGAACAAGCGCTGGATCACTTTGGCTGCGGTATCAACAACCATCGGTCTAGCGTTCCGATTGCGTGATCCTGAGAACTTTTTGGGTAAAGGTGAAGATATAGGTATCACTTGTGCTTTGATTCCATCAACAACCAAAGGTGTTGTGATCGGTCAACGCCATGATCCTCTGGGCGTTCCATTTTACAACTGTCCGACACAAGGTGTGGACGTGGAAATTCCTGCTGATTTCGTCGTTGGCGGCGAATCAGGTTTTGGAATTGGTTGGTCAATGCTCATGGACTGTTTGAGTGCAGGTCGTGGTATTTCGCTCCCTGCGCAGGCCACTGGTGGTGCTAAGCTCATAACACTTGTCACATCAGCGCACGGCGTGATTCGTCAGCAGTTTGGTGTTTCCGTGGGTCGCTTTGAAGGGGTCGAGGAGCCTCTTTCTCGAATTGCGGGCTATACTTATGCTTTGGAAGCTGCAAGGTCTTACACTCTGGGTGCTTTGGATAAAGGCATTAAACCACCAGTGATCACAGCGATGCTCAAGTACTATGCTACAGAGCTCGGTCGAAAGATCATCAATGATGGAATGGATATTATGGGTGGTGCGGGGATCTCCATGGGACCTCGAAACTTGCTCGGGCAAATGTACATTGCAACTCCGATCGGGATCACCGTGGAGGGTGCGAACATTCTGACGAGAACATTGATCGTGTTTGGTCAAGGGGCTTTGAGAGCACATCCTTTTGCGTTCCAAGAAGTGAAAGCTGTCGATAACAATGACTTGAAGGCTTTTGATGCGGCTTTTTTTGGTCACATCGGGCACGTAGTAAGAAATATTTTTCGTAGTATTGTCCTTTCTGTGACTCGTGGTTATGCGGCGAGCTCTGCAGGCACTGGCGAGCTTTCAATTTATACGCGAAGGCTCACGTGGGCTTCAGCTAGTTTTGCGATCTTGGCAGATGTGGCAATGGGTGCTTTGGGCGGAAGCTTAAAATTTCGTGAAAAGATCACTGGTCGATTCGCAGATATTTTAGCGTGGATGTACATCGGAACAGCAACCATTCGTCGCTGGGATGCTGAGGGTCGCAAGCCTGAAGATCTCGCATTTGCGAAGTGGACCTTGAAACACGCACTGGTTGAAATCCAAAACGGCTTTAGCGGAATCTTCGATAATATGTTTGCGCTCACTCCAGAAGAAAAGCGCAGGACGGGTCTCGTGAAGCGAGTTGGATTTGGTTTTGCTCACTGGTTCTTTAAGGAGATTTTGGGAGCTTGGTCACGTATCAACTCGATGGGTTCACAGGCTACAGATAACTTACAGCATGCGATCTGTAACTCAGTTCTCACACGTGGAGAGATGAGAAATCGTTTGGTGGAAGGAATTTACATTCCTAAAGATCGCAACGAACAAATCGGTCGCTTGGAATACGCGATGGAAGTGGCTTTGAAATCAGAAGCTGCCGAAGGAAAAATCCGCAAAGCGATCAAAGCGAAAGTTCTTCCCAAGAAGAAGATTGCTGATTTGCTGGATGATGCGAAATCGAAGAACATCATTACTGCTGAAGAGCATGCCATTGTGAAAGAATCTTCACAGGTCCGTTACGATGCGATTCAAGTGGATGATTTCAGCGAGCAAGAGTTTTTACAGAACAAAGCCTAATCTCTTGAGGCTTTGCGCATTAAACGAGAAAGCTCGAAAGAGCCCTGGTGAAAGACCGGGGCTTTTTTTTAGGATCTGATCGCATCCAGTGGCGTGAGCTTTGAGGCCCGGTATGCCGGGAAGAGCGCTGACGCGATCACAATCAAGATGGTGAAGCCTAAGACTTTCACGAAGGGCCATATTGAGATCGTCGGATAAATGATGAGTGAGAGACTAAATTGATTGGCTTCAAAGTTTTCGCCCACAAAAGGGGAAAGATCGAAACCCATTTTCTGATGGTAGAGGACTGCAGCAAGTCCCAAAACGATCGCTGCTACGGAGGAAAACACTCCAACCAAAACGCTTTCTAGAACAATCATCCAGCGAATTTGCCAAGGGCTCACGCCGACCGCCATCAAGATGCCAATTTCCCGAGTTCTTTCCATCACACTCATGAGCAGAGTGTTCACAAAGCCCAGAATAACGACCACTAAAAG
>JBKCXY010000063.1:0-2586 GCA_046315835.1 Pseudobdellovibrionaceae bacterium
AGAAGGGAAGCTGGGCGTTTAAATCAGGATCAAATACATAGACTGTCATTTGATTTTCCATGACTTTGACCACCACTGTGCCATTGGCTGTTTCAACCTGGTGATCATCCAGAACCAAAGCAAAGCTAGTGTGACCCCAGAGAAGAAAGCTGAAGATAAAGAGGTATTGCATGAAAAGACTCCCTAGTTGTTATTCCTTATGAGTAACCTAATGGGATCACATCATTCTGAAAAATAATCATTTTTCATATTGATCATTCCAAAAAGGAATAGTACAGGTTTGCAATGGAGCTACTTAAGAAAGAAATGCTGATACTCTGTGCGCTGGCGAAAGAAAAGAGTGTCTCAAAAGCTGCACATAGTGCCGGGCTACAACAGCCGGCAGTTTCAAAGATACTTTCGCAATTAGAGCACAAGCTTGATCGAAAGCTTTTTGCACGTGTCGCTGGCGGCTTGCAGCCCAGTCCTTTTGCTTTGGATTTAGTTGGTCATATCGAGGAGATCAAAAATGAATGGGAAGAGAAGCTTTCAGACTTGTTGGGCAAGGAAAAATGCATTGAGGGACATTTCTTTATAGGGTGTCATCCCATCATTGGAAAAACTTACCTTTCGCAAGTGATACCGGAGCTCTTGGCAACTTATCCACGCCTGAACATCGGTCTGGTTCTTGAGACTTCCCGAGAGATAACTGAAAAAGTAGCATCAGGTACCTTACACTTCGGCCTGGTAGCTAATCCAGTCAAGCGACCAGACCTCATTATTCGGAATCTTAATCAAGAATCCGTTCATATCTATCAGAACGGAAAAATCAAGGCCGGAAGTATTATCTATTTCAATCCTGAAATGATCGATATTCACCAACACGTCAAAAGGCTAAAAGAATATCGAATGGTAGAAGTTAAAGATTATCATATCATTCTTGAATTTGCTCTCAGCCACAAAGACCAAGGCGCGATTCTTCCTTCGACTATGGCCGTAGATTCGTCTTTGAGCGTGGCCTCACCACCATTTATGAGACCTGACATAAAGCTTATCTATCGGAGAGACTTCCACCGGACTGCGGCTTACTTGTTGCTGCTGGATAAGCTTAAGGGTTTGGTTACCTGACCGAATTTTTAGGTTACAAAGCTTTGCGAGACCCCTGACAAAAAGTCTTAGGCTTTCAAATCCACCCACTTCACAAAGCATGAAAATATCTGAACTGTTCTCCGAGATCATTCGTGCAATAGCTCGGCACTTTTCAATGGACTTGTTGTCAAAGACAGAGGTAGAGAGGGCGCTCCAACGATGAGGAGCATGATTGAGAGATCAATTTTGGGCTGACTCATCCGTTTATGGTATGAAAACCCGTCTGCAGAGTCTAGTACCCGTCATTCTTTGTTGGATTCTTTGAGCAATTTCAAGGATTGGCTCTAACCAAAGTCGCATCCAATCCAAGTTCGCTCCAATACTGACGCGGATAAAACCTTTCACGAGTGGTGAAACTGTGACTCGGAGCAAGGTCCGATGATTGAGGTCATTCGTAACAGTTAAAAAATCTCCAAAAGGTGGTGGCGGAAGTCCAAGGCCAGAAGACATACCTGAAGAAAACATCTTTGGTGTCTCCGATAAATAAGCAGGAACGCCCGGGGGATAGAAGGTAGAGCCGCTGAGGGGCTTCATTGTTTCCTGAGGCGTCCGATTAGAAATCATGATTCCCACTTTGCCAGCGATTCCCAAGTAGCCCATCGCTCCCATTATGGTGTTATTGAATTTTTCGATGTTCCTATAGATTTGAAATACAAAAGATTTACTTTCACTGTTGAAGCCAAAAGACATTCCAATATCTAGTTGGCCGCCATAGCCTTTCTTCATCACGCCACCTTCGGCGCCTAATCCCAGGGAAACATTCACCCCAAACTCCGTTGCTCGCGCAACCAGAGGGGCCTGGGTCCAGAGTTGTCGGTCAATCGAAGAAAGTACAAATTGAGTGATGAGAGATGATCTCTCGGGAAGGCTTAACTTTTTCTCGTGAGTAGTGTCTCGCCAGAAAAGGATTCTATCTTTGGTAATCGCGCCAAGACCCAAACCATACCGCACAGTTGAGAGTGATTGAGCCGCGCTTTTCAGAAACTCGAGGCGTTGTTTTTGAAACTGTTGCTTTTCAGAGTCCTTAAGTTGCATGTAGCTTTCAGCCATCTCCGGATCTACCACCGGGAACGAGTAGACTTCTTTGCCAACAGCAATGCGATATTCGTCGCCCACCGATTGAAATTTGGATGGTGTGAGCGGGATTTCTTCAGAAGCCCAGGTAAAAACGCTGAAAAAGAGGAAAAATGAAAAAAGCCACGGTTTCATGCACAGATTCATCTCGTCCGAAAGTATGATGGGACCCATTCCCGCCAGTGAATTCGAACGCCTATGGCTCTCCTCTGCGAGGGTTGTTCCAGCCTGTTCAGTAGGATAATTCGATTTGAAGGCAAATGTGCTGTAGAAGAAATTGACAAAGTGCCGCGATCAATCTTCAGAATCTTGACCTTTTAATCAGATGTTAAAATCTGGACATGTAAAGTGTACATTCACGTTGTATTTAGGGGTCTTTAGACC
>JBKCXY010000064.1:0-14422 GCA_046315835.1 Pseudobdellovibrionaceae bacterium
AATTTGTCGGGGCCTTGCCAGAGATTGAGAAGATTGATCCAGATCTTGGAAATCGCTGTGTGGCGGTGAAAGCACCTCCGAACCCACTGCGCGCTTTGGTGTTTTACGGAATCGCTTACAAGAATAACCAAAGATCTATCGAAACTGTTTGGGCTCGCGAAGAGGTCGATCGCCTTCTGAGCGAAGCTGGATTTTCTGCATCCGATTCTCAAAAGGAAAAAATGCAAGAGATGCTACTTGTTCTTTCTTACAATGCGGGACCTAAAACAGCTGTGATTCTATTTAAGAATTGGTTGGTTTCTCGCAAGCCGATTGCTAGTCATGCCCCGATTGCTATCGCCGATTTCGATTTCGGCATTCCACTCCCTCAAGAAAAAATTGTGGTTGCCGCTGGCGCAGAGGCCAAGTCTTTTGGTCGTCTCACGGCCGAAGAAGTGACTGTTCTGAATCAAGAATTCAAAAAACTCTCACAGCTGAAAAGAAAGTCTCGTGAACAAAATGAACGATTCGCAATTCTTGAAAAATTTCAACTCCATCAACTTTCATTCCCGAGATACCTTCGGATCTATCGAACAGGTTGGGCTAAAGGATATCTGACCTATGTGAAAGGTTTTGCTGACATCTTAGACAAAAACGTGGGACAGGGAACATGCGCTCCAGAATCATTTTTATCTCTGTAGTTCTTCTTGCTGGAGGCTTGTTTTTGCTTCATAGCTCTAAGGACCAGTCCAATTTACACACTCCTCGAGAGAATCAGCTTTCTGAGGATCGTGTATCCACAACTCCTTCAGAAGCTTCTGAGATGAGAGAAATCACTTTGTCGGAGACCAGCAATACCATTTTAGGAGAAGCCCCCAAAGCACCTGCAGATAGTGTGAAAGTCCAATTCATGGATTTGCTCAATCAGTTTGAGTCTTCTATGAAAGATCAAAAAGCTTCAGAATCTTTGAAAGATATCTCTCAACTTCTGTTCAATCTTCAGGAACTCCGGAAACGAGCTCCCCGACAAGCGGATAGCGATGAAATTTATATGGATCTTGTCCAGTCTGTCCTGGCTGATCTGCCGACTGCAGATCAATTTCAAAAGAAGGATTGTGCTGATTATAAGCTGACAGTCTTAAGTCAATACGATCCACAAGCTGGATCTCGGCCCTCGGAACCAGGGGTCGAAAGAGCTTTTCGAATTCTTGAAATTATTTGTCGTTAAGGATGTTGAGCGACTTGTTGTGAGATCTTTCCAAAGATCGACTGACCTTTTGAATTTTCCATCCAAATCTCTACCCGATCGCCCACTTTCATAAACGGCGTTTCAGGAGAGCCTTTTGCGATGGTTTCGATCATGCGTTTTTCTGCCAAGCAGCTGGAACCTACCGAAGGATCTTCGTTGGCCACAGTGCCTGAGCCAATCAAAGTTCCTGCGACCAAATTCCTCGTCTTTGCCGCATGAGCGATGAGCTGACCAAAGTGAAAGTGCATAGCGCCCGCATTGGCTTTGCCGAAAAAATTTCCATTCAGGTGCACATGCAAAGGCAAATGCAATCGCCCTTCTTTCCAGGATTCATTCAATTCATCCAACGTCACTGCCACGGGCGAAAGCGCTTTGGCAGGTTTGCTTTGAAAAAAGCCAAAGACTTGTGCAAGTTCTTCAGGGATTAAACCGCGTAAAGAGACGTCGTTGATTAAAACAACAAGGCGAATTTTTTTGAGAGCTTCTTCTGGACTTGTCCCCATGGGAACGAAGTCCGTGATCACTCCCACTTCCGCTTCAAAGTCCGTCCCATGAGAAAAGTCTCTTTGAGGGATCTCTTCGGTGGGTCTTAAGAATTGCCCACACTCCGCTTGATACATCAGCGGTACGGTCAGCAAGGTCTCTGGCAGCGGAGCTTTTCGTGCCTGGCGTACGAGCTTAATATGATGAATAAAAGCGGAACCATCTGCAAAAAGCCAAGTCCGCGGCAAAGATGAGTGCATTTTGGACCAATCCACGCTTTCAGCTTCCGCACTTCCCTTTTCAAGATTCTCACTGAGCTGTTTCAACAAAGGTTCACAGCGAGACCAATTCTCAAGAGCCTCTCTCAGGCTTGGAGCAATATGGTGAGCTCGAGCCATCTTTTTCAAGTCGCGGCTCAAGACCACTAAAGATCCATCCAAAGACTCAGTTCGCAGCGAACCTAGCTTCATAAATTACTCAAACCAAACGACGAAATTGGCACCGAGCGAGCGCAAATTTTCAACATTGTCGGCGATCTTTCCTGAAGCCATTTCGTAGACGAGCTCGCCACCCAACTGCGGAGCAAACTTAAAGCTCAAACCAAACTGAAGGGGGATCAAAGAAGATTTCACTCCAGTGAAAGAGCAAGCACCGCTATTTGTGGAACAGTCTTTGGATTGATTCAGTGACAATACCGGACCAATAAAAGCCCCACCAAAATCTGAAAAACGATACATCAATGTCAGAGGAATATCTAAATATGTTGGTTTGTACTCGACTGTTGTACTGCCAACTTTCGATTCGAAATACTTTTGAGTGTAGTGGAAGCCAGCTCTGACATACAAAACGTCAGTCATAGGAATCCAAGCCAAACCACCAAATTGAAACCCAGTGCCAGAAGAGACAGTGGCACCCTCAATATCCGCATTGGTACTGCGAAATCCTGCGGTGAGACCAAAATCCTGAGCTGAAGCGACCTGTGCAGCCAAAGCGACCACTAAAGAGATGATGAGCTGTTTCATGATAATCCTCCTTCTTTACCAAAGTATGTTCTTTGGATTCTAATGGATCATGAGAGGTCATCATGTCTGAATTTAAGCTCTACAGCTACTTTCGAAGCTCCACGTCATACAGAACTCGCATCGCTTTCAACTTGAAAGAGGCTCCTTACGAGTTTGTGGGCATCCATCTCGTTAATAACGGGGGTGAGCAACACTCTGCAGCTTATAAACGACTCAATCCCGCCTCCGAAGTCCCCACGCTGATCCATGGTCCCCATGTGATTGCACAAAGTATGGCCATTATTGAGTATCTCGACGAAGTCATGCCCTACCCCAAGCTTTTCTCAGGCGACGCCGTCCAGAGGGCTAAAATTCGTCAGTTCTGCGAAACCATTAATTGCACGCACCCTTATCACAACTTGAAAACGACCAAGTATCTTGAGGAAAAGCTTTCCGTTCCTCAATCTGAGCGAGATGTCTGGATTCAACATTGGATCTCGAACTGCCTAAAAACCCTCGAATCACTGCTTCCTGCTCAAAAGACCACATTTTGCTTCACCGAAGAGCCCTCGGCCGCTGATTGCTTTTTGATTCCTCAGCTGTTTTCAGCTCAACGATTTGGAGTGAAATTGGAGGCATATCCTCGCTTAGTTCAAATCGAGAAGGCCTGCCTGGCTCTCGACGCCTTTCAAAGAGCTCACCCCTACCGCCAACCTGACACACCTGAAGATCTGCGACTGAAATAATTTTAGAGTCAGCCTTTCAGACCGAATCCTGACTTTGACTCTGGGAACCCCGTGCTACGAGGGGGCCTCTTGGAGGAGTCAAATGAAAGTTATTTTATCGGTTTTGATCGTGTGATTGAGTCGGAAGACAAAGTTTCTTGTAACTGGATGTGATTGCTTTGTGAAGCCAGGAACTGAAGTCTCTGGAATTCTGGTTGAGCAGATGGGCGCGTACTGGATCGAGTAAGCTCGATCTAGTTGCGGCCAATAAAAAGAAAGTTCCACTTATCAAAGACGGGAACAAATAAGTAGATCAACATGCTAATGTTGGTCCACATGAAGAAGGCGAGCCAACGCTGCTCGCCTTTGCTTTTAAAATATCTAAAAAATTCCTGCATGACTTTGAATGAGACCGGAATCACTAACAACAAGTAAATCCAACTCGCATGAACAAACCAAGGTGAGCCCACGGCCACGGCCACATACGCAAATGTCCAGATTCCCATATGAAAGAGAGTTCTCTCAATGCCAAGAGCGACCGGTAGTGTAGGCACTCCGCCCGCTTTGTAATCGTCTTTGTAGCGCATGGCTAAGGCCCAAAAGTGCGGCATCTGCCACAAGAACATGATCAAAAACAAATAGACAGAATCAGTCTTAAAAATTTCCGGGGAATTCGCTGCATATCCGATACTGACTGGTAAAGCACCAGGAATCGCGCCAGGAATGGCACCAAAGATCCATTTCGGCTTCCACCAATACGTATAAATCACATTATAAAGAATAACCGTGCCCCAACCGAGAATCGCGGCTTCTGGCGAAGCTAACCAAAGAAACAAGGAGCCGATCACAAGGCAAATCGCAGCAATGAGAAAACCCATTTTTGGAGTGATGAGGCCAGCCGCGATCGGGCGCTTCGCCGTTCGAGGCATTAACCGATCCATCTTGTACTCTTGGGCCTGATTCAAAGCCAAAGAGCCTGAGCTCAGAAAAAAAAGTCCAAGCACAAGATTCAGCATGTGAGACCAAACAAAGGGGGTCTCAATAGCAAAAGAGGTGGCATATCCTGCCACCCCTGCCATCACCACGAAGATCGTGATTCCTAGTTTAGTTAGATCCGCAAAAGCGCGAAACAAAAAAACTCCCTAAAGAGTGTTTGTCTGAAGAACTCGCGTCACCACATCAATAAAGACGATGATGAATAAGAGCCCCAAGAAAGCAAAACTCGAAGCAAAAATAATTCGGTTCGACTTGGTGTCGTACTTAAGACCCATAAAGTGAGCCATCACCAAGTAAGCTTTTGCAGCTGCAATCCCAAAAGCGACCAAAGGTGCTAATGGACCCAATCCGTGATGAATAATTGGTACCTTCGCTGTCACAACCGTCAGCACTGTGTAAAAACAGAGCCAAAGGCAAACGTTCATCAGGGTCTTGAAGGGAATTACAAAGTGATCGTGATTATTATTTTGTCCCATATTCGCCTCCGTGCTTTAGCCGACCAAGTAAAGTAATGGAAATAAGAAGATCCAGATCAAATCGACAATGTGCCAGAAGATCCCGACACCTTCGACCGGGGTGAAGTAATGACTATCAAACTCCCCTCGCATATTTCGGATCAGAACCCAAGTGATCAGAATCATTCCTATCAACACGTGAGTTCCGTGAAGTCCTGTCATGCAGAAGTAGAATCCGAAGTACATGGCCAAGCTCTGTGAAACTGCTTCTGGGTATGCAAAAAACTTCCCAGGCAGCAATCCCAAATGGATCTTGTGGGTGTACTCGAAGTACTTCACAACCATGAAAATGGCTCCGCAAGCTAAAGTAGTGATCAAAGCCCAGCTAGCCGCTTTATTTTTACCAATTTGAATGTAGTGGATCCCCAAAGCCATGGTGAGAGAGCTTCCGATGAGAACAAAAGTATTAAATGCTCCCATTCTCCAATCTAAGAAGCTCGCACCTTCAGCAAACATCTCAGGGTACTTCATGTGATAGATGAAATAACCGACGAAGAGTCCACCAAACATCAAGATCTCAGTCACCATGAATAACCAGATGCCCTCTTTGGCAGAGACAAACTCGTGCCAAGCATCTTTAAAGTGATGAGCGTGATGGTGCTTACCTGCTGGAGTTGCGTGATTATCTGTACTCATATGGCCCCGCTGTTACGACTGGTTCGTGATCAAAGTTATGGTGAGTGGGAGGTGACTGCACAGTCCACTCAAGGGTCTTTGAACCCCATGGATTATCAGGAGCTTTCGCACCTTTGAGCAACGAGTGAATCAAGTTGAACAGAACAATAAAGAACCCAATTCCGATCAACCAAGATCCCACCGTTGAGATCTTGTTGAGAGATTCATAGGGAGCAATATAGTCAAAATACCTTCGCGGCATTCCCATAGCCCCCAACACGAATTGAGGGAAGAAGGTCACGTTGAAGCCAATAAAGATAAACAAGAAAGAAAGTCTTGCATAAGTTTCGCTAAACATCTTTCCAAACATTTTTGGCCACCAGTAATAGAAGCCACCCACCAATGCCATCAATGTTCCACCCACCATCACGTAGTGAAAGTGAGCCACCACGAAATAAGTGTCGTGGAAGTGGACATCAAGACCCAAGGTCGCGAGCATAATTCCCGTCACCCCACCAATCGCAAACAAAAACATGAATCCCAAAGCATAAAGCATCGGAGAATCAAAAGTGATCGAGCCTTTGTAAAGAGTTGCCAGCCAGTTGAACATTTTAATGGCAGTTGGAACCCCAACAAGCATCGTTAAGAAAGAGAAGATCACTCCCGCAATTTCGGACTGACCAGACACATACATGTGATGTCCCCAAACAAAGAAGGAAACCGCAGCAATACCAATCGAAGAGTAAGCAATCGCCGTATATCCAAAGATCGTTTTCTTTGAGTAAGTCGTGATCAACTCAGAGACGATCCCCATCGCTGGCAAAATCATGATGTAAACGGCAGGGTGCGAGTAAAACCAGAAAAAGTGCTGGAACAAGACCGGGTCGCCACCCAGCGCCGGATCAAAAATCCCCACTCCGAAGATTCGCTCAGCCGCCAACAACAAGAGAGTGATTCCCAAAACTGGAGTTGCCAATACTTGCAACACAGCCGTCGAATAGATCGCCCAAACAAACAAAGGGATTCTTCCCATGGTCATGCCCGGCGCCCTGAGCTTGTGGGTTGTCACGATAAAATTAAGACCCGTGAGGATCGACGACATTCCCATAATAAAGGCTGCAAGCACCATCGTCACAACGGCAGTGCCCGTCTTGATCGAGTAAGGTGTATAGAATGTCCAGCCCGTATCAATCTTGCTTGTAAACATAGTTGATACGGCCAAAGCCGCTCCGAACATGAAAATATACCAAGAAGCCAAGTTCAGCCGAGGAAATGCCACGTCTTTCGCTCCAATGTGCAGAGGCAAAAAGAAGTTTCCAAAGATGGCTGGGATACCCGGAACGATGACCATGAACACCATGATCGCTCCGTGATAAGTGAGTACTTGGTTATAACTATCCCCAGTCAGGAACTGACCCCCTGGCAAAAATAGTTCTGCCCTGATCAGCATCGCCATGATTCCACCCACTAAAAAGAAAGTGAGGATAGAAATCATATAAAGGATCGCAATGCGCTTGTGATCCAGACTTGTAAACCAGGATTTAAGACCTGCAAATTCGTTGATATAATTTTTTCCTGCAGCTGAGCCCATCGTTTACCTCTATTTGAGTGTCTTAATGTATTCAATCATCGCATTCAGTTGTTCTTCCGTCAGCTGGCCCTGGTAAGAAGGCATTGCTGCTGGATATCCCTTAACGATGTGTTTGTTTGGTTCTAAAATTGATTCTCGGATATAGGCTTCATCAACAAGTGCAGAGCCACCGTCTACAAATTGGTGAGTTGCGCCCCAAATACCTTTCCAAGTCGGACCCACTTTCACTGAACCATCGACCGAGTGGCAAGCCACGCAACCTTTGTCATTATGAAGCTTTGCACCTCTTTGAACGAGTGTGAGCCCTTCATCATTTTCTTGGAGCCAAGCTTCATAGTCAGCTTGAGAGACCACTTTCATTTTTCCTAACATTAAAGAGTGAGCAGCTCCACAATACTCAGTACAGAACACGTGGAAATCACCCAACTTCTCGGACTCAAACCAAAGGGCACTGTATTTTCCTGGAACCACGTCTTGCTTAATACGCATTGAAGGAATGTAGAAGCTGTGAATGACATCTTTCGAAGTCATAATGAGCTTCACCGGTGTGTTCACTGGAACAAAAAACTCATTCGTCGCAGACTTCCCTGATTTGTAAACAAATTCCCAAGCCCACTGTTTTCCGTAAACATGAACTTCCAGTGCTTCTTTGGGCATTGCACGCATCTGATGGTAAACGTACCAACCCCAGCCAAACACAAACAAGAAAATCACCAGAGGGATAAAACTCCAAAGAAACTCAAGGAAAGTATTGTGGGTTATATAGGCCGTTTTGTCGTTTGCTGACCTTCGACGATACTTCATCGCGAAAAAGATCATCCCGCCGATCAAAATCACACAAGCAATTAAACTCGCCCAAAGCAAAAAGGCGTAAAGATTGTCCACTTGCCCCGCAATTTCTGTCGCTGCTGGTGGCATGAAGGACGTCTTGGTATTCGCTTGAGCAATACTTGCCCACACCATGCTGATAAAAGTCATCCACTTCATCTCAAATTTCTCCTAACCGGTCTTTTCCCGATTTTGTTTTCGTGAGCGAATCCAAAAAGGGATCAAAAATAGTGCTAATAAAATAACGAAAATAGTCCCACCAATTTGCACCAGGCGAAAGGCGGCTAAAGTGTACTTGCTGGCCTTGGGATCATAGCGGAAGCAGTACCACATGAGCTGATCAATCACTGTCCCAATTTTTCCTTCGGCAGCTTCATTGATTGCCAGTTTTAGATTTTTTGGCTCGAACATGATGCCATGGAGATATCTCGAGATCACCCCTGCCGGCGTCGTGAAGACCGCCGCGGAAGCATGGGCCCACTCATTCGCTTCAGCATTCCATTTGAAAGAAAAACCAATTTGTTGTGTGATCTTTTGAACTGTGGCTTCATCTGCCGTTAAGAAATGAAAACCTTTTTCAGTTCCGGGACGGTCATAAAGCTTTACATAACTGGCTTTCTTTTTTCCGGCCACATCATGGGTTTCTTTAGAGTCAAAACTGATGGCAAGGATTTGGTACTGATTGCCCGCAGACCATTCAAGCTCTTTGAGGCCTTCAACAACTCCGTTCAAATGAAAATTACAGAGCCCTGGGCATGAAAAATAAATCAGTGAAATGATGACTGGATGTTTTCCGTCGTAGAAAGAACGCAAAGGAACTTTCTCTCCAGCTTCGTTAGTTAAGACCATATCCAAATCAAGCTTCTGAGAAAGATTCTCTTTAATCCCAATTCCTTCGAACTCTTTGGGCTTCTCAGAGGCCGAGAGCGCCATAGGCTCGCCGTCATAGGCAACTGAAACAGAGCAAAACCCGAGCGCTGACACCATCAGTGCCGTCGAGAGGAGTTTAAATAAATTCTTCCTCTGCTTTTGCATCAACTACTTCGCTGTCTTTGCAAATTCTGCAACGGCTTGAGGGTCATCATTTCCTTTAGCCTTAGTGATCGATTCAATAAAGTGAGCAAGGGCCCAGCGATCCACCAGGGGCAAGTGGGCATAGGAAGACATCGATGAACCTGCAATACCCTCTTGGAGCGTTTTGAAATGGGCAATCAAGCCCGCTCCCTTTTTCCATGGTCCTTCAACTAAATTTCTTGGTTTTGGATTGAGGGCGGCTCCCGCAGCCCCATCGCCTTTACCTTCAGCACCGTGGCACATGGCGCAGTTCATGGCGTAGACTTTTCCCCCGTGCTTGATCAAGTCATCAGATGAAACCCAAGGCTCAGTGATTTTGGAAACATCAACTGCAGCCACTTCTTCGACGGCATTGTCGGCTTCCGGAGAGCGAATGTTTTCTTGGAGATCAACTCCGGGATGAATCGCTACGACGTAGACGAAAAAAACAAAAACGAAGGCCATCGAGAAAAGAAAAGCCAACATACCAGCGTGATTATAACTACCATGATTCTCAGACATCGAATCAGACTCCTCGGTGAAAAACGAAAACACTTTTTGTTTTAGGGGCTAGCGCCAAACTAAACGATTTAGTGTTCACGGGCAACTCATTGAGTGCCCACAGACGGAGCATGACTATTTGCGAAATAACATTGTTCTAGAACAAAAACTGGTTCACTCGCTCGACAAACCGAGAGGGATTTTCCACATTCCCACAATGACCCATTCCCTGAAAAACCTCAAACTGACCTTGCTTCTGCAATTTGGCCAAAGCTTGAGAGTCAGCCACAGGGAGCAGCTGATCAAATTCCCCATGCAGAACTAAACAAGGCACATTAATGCCTGAAATTTGAGCAGTTAAATCTAGACCATCCAAAGCTTTCAAGATTCGCAATCCCACTGTCTGAACAGCATGAAACGCATCTTCGACCACGACTTGTTTGAAAAAGTCCGTGTTCGGATTGTTCTGGTGAATTGTCGAACCAATCACAAGGCCAACAAGCTCCTTATTGGTCTTCATTTGTTCAAAAGCTTCGGTCATCGAAGGGTCGAATGTCACCCCTTTGGCACCGACCGGGTCTAAAAGAACCATTTTCTGAATCGTCGTCGGGGATTTCGCAGCCATGGCAGCTGCAATTAGCCCCCCTGTTGAGTGCCCGACCACATTCACTTTTTGAAGACCCAAATGAGTCAAAAGATCCAAATAATCTTGAGCCAAACGGTTGATACTCACTTCATTGTCAGTCTGAGGAGCTGTACTCTTCCCGCAACCGCGGAACTCAGCGAGAATCATCGCGCCTTTGAGTTTTTTCTGGGATTGCTTCTCCCAAACCTCTGAGGCCGGATACCACCAGCGGTTGGAGGCGAGGTTTCCATGAATAAACAAAGTCGTCTCGGGCAGAACTCCAGGAATCACTTCATAGTTCATCGAGAACTGAGTCCCGTCTTGGACTTGAAACTGTTTTTCATTTCTTGCCATTGACAATCCCTTTCACCCAGCGAGCCGCCTCAACTGGTTTTGCTTCTGGAACTTTATGTTCGCTGCCTTTGAGGATGGACTTGCTTCCGCGCTGTGCGGCGGGAACCCCATCCCAAAATGTCTCTAACACGCTTCGCTCGATGTACTGATCTTTTTCTGCAATCAATAAATGAACTGACTTCTTAGGCAGCCGAGGGACGTCACGATCAGCTCTCCACTTACGGATGCCTTGAACCATTCTAAAGGTCGCTTCAAGCTTAAATGGATTCTCAAGCACAATAGGCTCAGCCGCAGGATAAGTGGTGTAAACAATTTGTCTCAGGAAATAGTCATAAAGATCGTCGTCGGAATAAGGATTGAAAGGGTAAACTTTGCGAGTGTACCAAACTTGAGATTTGATCCACTGGTCTTGTGAAGCGACAGGCTCTGTGAACGGCGCCATCAACAAGACGTTCTTCACCATGTTAGGGTTTTGCGCGGCGAAAGCCATGGCAATCCCGCCACCGTAAGAAAGGCCCACCAAATGAACTGGGGTTTCAAGCTCGAGAGCTTCGATCAGTTTTTTCAAATCTCTGACCTGGTCTTCATAAGAGATCATGGAAACAACTGGAGCATACTTCAACAGTGTTTGCCCCATGCCCATCATGTCGTAGCGGATGACACCGATTCCGCTTTTGATAAGTTCTTTACGGAACGAGGCAAATTGTCTGGTGGAATACGTCAGACCATTCAGAAGAATCACTGTGGGCTGGCCCTCTTTCGCCTCATCCCACTGAACGAAAAGCTCTCGCTGTGGCGTAATCTTGACGAAGCCTTCAAAAGCTCCTGCACTCACTGGAAGACCCAACATCAGTGCGAAAAAAATCGAAAAAAGCTTTCCCCTCATAACCCCTCCGATAAACATTAAAGAACTATTCCACCATCGACACTAATTACGGTCCCGGTAATATAAGAAGCTTGCTCACTGGACAAAAACAAACAAGCGTTCGCAATATCCTGCGGCTCGCCCATTCTAGCTGCTGGGACTTTCGCCACCATCTGATCCAGAACTTCATTTGGCATTGCTTTGGTCATGGCTGTCATAATGAATCCAGGCGCAATGGCATTCACAGTCCAACCCTTACGAGAAAGCTCCTTCGCCCACGTCTTAGTCATCCCGATAACACCGGATTTGGCGGCTGCGTAGTTTGTTTGCCCAAAATTACCGTAGAGACCTACAACACTTGAAATATTTATAATTCGCTTGTTCTGAGATTGAGGATTAAACTTCTCGAGGAGTGCTTTTGTCACATTGAAAAGACCTGTCAAATTCGTTGCAATCACAGCATCCCAGTCCTCTGCTTGCATTTTAACGAATGATTTATCGCGAGTGATTCCCGCATTATTCACAAGAACATCCACAGTCCATGGCAAACTCGCGGTGGCTTTCGCGACAGAGTCCCGATTGGTTACATCCACTTGTGCGGTATGAAGCTGACTTGCAAACCTTGAGAGCTCGCTCTGGGCGGTTTTCAAGGCCTGCTCTGAATAATCCCAAATCGAAACTTTCGCACCAGCCTCCAGGTACTGAAGAGCAATTTGAAAACCAATTCCTTGAGCTCCTCCGGTCACGACGGCTGTTTTCTGAGAAAGATTAAATTTGAGATCAGACATGAATTCCCCCTGTATAATTTTCGTGCTGAACCTGTCCCATAGAGTGGAAGCTCAAGTCAAAGATTAAACTGAAGTTTTATGCGTGAATTAGAGCACCTACTCTATTAATTTTTGCTGACAGAGGAAAAGCACTCAGCTTATGCAGAGGGGACTCCAGGAGGGTCTATGAGAGCAACCATCATCGGCACTGGCCTTTACGCGCCAGAGAGAGTGATCTCGAATCAATACTTTAACGAGATGTACAAAAAGGACATTGATACATTTTTGAAAACGCAGAGAAACATCCATGAAAGACGCTGGATGCGAGAAGACCAAGCCACCTCTGACTTGATTGTCCCTGCCGCTGAAGAAGCTCTGAAAAATGCAAAGCTCACCGCGAACGACATTGATTTGATCGTAGTTGCTACTGACACTCCTGATTACCTCTCACCCTCGACAGCGGCTGTTGTTCAGTACAAGCTGCGAGCTAAGAACGCAGGCACTTTTGACATCAACTCAGCTTGCGCTGGATTTGTGACAGCTTTGGATCTTGCTTCAAAATACATCGCTGCGGACCCCAAGTATAAAAACATCCTCGTGGTCGGTGCTTATGGGATGTCCAAGTACTTGAACTTTGAAGATTTCAAAATTGCAACTCTCTTTGCTGACGGAGCCAGTGCTGCCGTCGTGTCTCGCAGTACTTCTGAATCCGGCATCTTAGCTTCAGAACTCTACACGGATGGGCAGTACCACGATTACATGGGTGTTTACGCCGGCGGCACAGCCCAGCCCATCACTCACCAAGTCATTGAAAATCGCGGGCACTTGTTGAACTTTGCTAAAAAAATTCCGATTGAAACGAATGGCACCCACTGGCCAAGACTGACAAGAGTTTTGTTGGATCGTATTCACCGCAAGCCAGAAGAAATTAAGCATTTCTTCCTGACTCAGATTAACATTCAAAGCATCAACGAAGCTTTGGACAATTTGAATCTTCCCCGTGAGCGCTCACACAACATCATGGACCGCTTTGGCTACACGGGTTCTGCAGCGGTGGGAATGGCTTTGGCAGATGCTGCTCGCTCGCACAAGCTGAAAAAAGGCGATTTGATTTTCTTACTCGGTTCTGGTGGCGGTCTTTCCATGGCAGCACTTGCGATGGAATGGGGATATAACACATGAAGTTTGAGCTCGACTGGCTCAAAAAGTGGAATTTGTACTCCCCCAATGCAGTTGCGATGGTGGATGGGGATACATTACGCTCTTTGACCTACAGCGAGCTCTTTCAACTGAGCCAGAGAATGGCTTTTTGCTTACACTCTGTGTTTCATGTTCGCAAAGGCGATCGAGTTGCTCTGTTGTCCCAGAATCAGCTTGAAATTTTCGCTCTCTATTTTGCGTGTCAACGATTGGGAGCCACCTTGGTCCCCATGAACTATCGCTTGGCAGCTCCTGAAATCGAATTTCTACTCAAAGATTCGCAGCCAAGCCTCCTGGTCTATGAAAAAGATTTCCTGAATCTCCTTTCCAACACTTCAGAGTTTCCGAAACTCCAAAGCGTTGTGTTGTCAGGTGAGTCTTTGGCATTGACAGAGCAATCTCTGAAACAAACAGAGCTCTATTCAGATTTTGCCTCTTCAGAAGAAGACCTTGCATTGATCCTTTACACCAGTGGGACCACTGGATTTCCCAAAGGAGCCATGCTGAGCCACCGCATGCTTCACTGGAATTCACTCAACACAACCTTGCGCCTGAATGTGCAAAGCAGTGATGCTGCAGTCATCTTTCTGCCGCTCTTTCATACCGGGGGTTGGAATGTGCTCAGCACTCCGTTTCTTCACCGAGGAGCCAAAATCATCCTCACCAAAAAATTTGATGGAGATCAGATTCTGAACCTCACTGAGAAGTTCGGTTGCAGTTTGATTTTCGGAGTTCCCACCACCATGGATATGATGGCTCGTTCACCCAAATTTCAGACTGCAAATCTAAAATCTGTCCGATATGCCATCGTCGGTGGGGAGCCCATGCCTCTCGATCTCATTGATACTTGGCATTCCAAAGGTGTTCCTGTCCGGCAAGGCTATGGACTGACGGAGTTTGGACCTAATGTTTTCTCCCTGAATGAAGAGCACGCAAAATCAAAACAAGGCTCTGTGGGTTTTCCCAATTTTTACATCGAAACCAAAGTTTGTGATGATTCTGGTCAGCCGGTCCCCGCCAATGAAATTGGCGAATTGTGGCTGAGAGGCCCCAGCAGCATGACGGGTTACTTTAA
>JBKCXY010000065.1:0-20673 GCA_046315835.1 Pseudobdellovibrionaceae bacterium
GCCAGTTCTGATTGGTACTGAGGGAGGTCACCTTTAAAATGAGATAATTTTTTTACTTTCACAGGAACTTTAACCATGACTATCCCCTCTTAAAATCGAACTCCAAAAACCAATCTTTCAAGCTTTCGGCCTTTCCACCCATCAGGAGAGCTCCCATCGAATCTGTATGGATATATTTTTCGAAGTACTCTTTCACTGACTTGGGTGTCACCGATCGAATTTCCTCGATCACTTGCTCGACTGGTTTATATTTACCAAACACCATCTCATTCACTGCAATCGACTGCATTCGATTATCAATATCGTCGGACCCCAACAGAATCGCCCCAGACACTTGGGTCTGATACATTTTCAGCTCTGACGCTGTAATGCCTCGCTTTTTCGCCTTTTGAATTTCACGAGCGACACTCGTGACCACGGACTTCATATTTTTTGGCTCGCAAGCCGCATAAATGTTAATGAGACCAAAGTCATCAAAAGTATTGAGGCTCGAGTGAATGCTGTAAACCAGCCCCTTGCGCTCACGGACAGATTGATAAAGACGCGAAGTCATTCCCCCGCCAAGCAAGGCATTTACAATAAAAGCTTCAAAACGGTGCTTATCTTTAAAGCTTGCTGATGGAAATCCACAAAGAAAATGAAGCTGCTCAACTTGTCTTTCTTCAACATGCCGAAAGGATCGGTGAGTCGGTTTCTTCCGAAGATCTGGGAGCCTTACTTTTTTCTTTTTTCCCAAGAGCTTGATGACTTCATCGACCAAATCTTGATGGTCAATATTTCCTGCCACTGCCAAAATCAGATTATTGCCTGAGTAGCGACTTTTGTAATATTGCTTCAAGCGAGAAGCCTTCATCGCCGAAATCGAAGCCACTGTTCCTAAGATCTGTTTCCCGAGGGGACTGTTCGGCAAGGATTTTTCTAAGTAAATATCATAGACAAGCTCTTCAATATTGTCGTCACCCATCGCAATTTCTTGCAGGATCACTGACTTTTCAAGGGCGTAGTCCTCTTTGCTAAAATCCATCCCAGACACGAGATCAGAGAGAACCTCGAGGCCCTCTTTCCAGTGATCTTTCAAGACGAGTGCATGATAACAAGTGTTCTCACGAGTGGTGAAAGCATTGAGATCACCACCGAGCTGTTCGAGAGATTTTGCGATTTGGAATGCAGACCGAGTCTTGGTCCCTTTGAATACCATGTGCTCAAGAAAGTGAGACACACCTGCATCAGCTTCTGGCTCATCACGGGTCCCCGTCAGGACCCAAATACCCATGGACACGGCATGAGACTGTGGATGAGCTTCGCTCACCACAGTCAATCCGTTGTCTAAGACTGTCTTTTTAAATCTAATCACAACTCAAGCTTTCTGGGCTGAGATTAATGCTGTTCCTTAGAAAGCAGGACTTTGCGTGAAAGTTTAATACGACCGGCACGGTCCACATCCAACACTTTCACATCAAGCTCATCACCTTCATTCAGAACATCACCAACGGCACGAATACGTTCATGAGAAATCTCAGAAATGTGTAACAGGCCTTGTGTGTTTGGTAAAATTTCGACAAAAGCTCCAAAGTCCGCAATCTTCACGACGCGACCCTTATAGGTCTTTCCAACTTCTGCTTCTGCGACGATGCCTTGAATGATGGCAATGGCTCTCTTCGTTGCTTCAGGATCTGCTGAAGCAATATGAATTTTTCCATCATCTTCAATCTCAATCTTAACTCCCGTTTGCTCAGTGATTCCACGAATCACTTTACCGCCAGAGCCAATGACTTCCCGGATCTTATCTGGATTGATTTTGATAGTCTCAATGCGTGGAGCGTATTCACTGATCTGACCACGCGGAGTTGAAATGACTTTTTCCATTTCAGCCAAAATATGGAGACGTCCATCGCGGGCTTGGTTCAAAGCTGTTTCCATGACTTCAAAACTAACAGAGTCAATTTTGATATCCATTTGGACAGCTGTAATCCCTTGAGCAGTTCCTGCGACTTTAAAGTCCATATCTCCCAAGTGATCTTCATCACCCAGGATATCTGTCAGAACAGCAACGCGGTCGTCTTCTTTAATCAGACCCATGGCGATTCCTGCGACATTTCCTTTAATCGGCACACCCGCATCCAAAAGCGCTAAAATCCCTGAACAAACAGTTCCCATCGAAGACGATCCGTTACTTTCCAAAACATCCGCCACGATACGAATCGTGTAGGGGAATTTATCAAAATCAGGAATGATGGCCTTCACAGCTCTTTCTGCTAAATTTCCATGACCAATTTCACGTCGGCCCTGACCACCAAAGCGACCCACTTCGCCCACCGAGAACGGAGGGAAGTTATAGTGGAGCAAGAATTTTTTCTTCAGCATTCCGTGAAGACTGTCGATCATCTGCTCGTCATCTCCAGTTCCCAAAGTCACTGTTCCGAGCACTTGAGTTTCACCACGAGTAAACAAGCCGGAGCCATGAGCTCTTGGCAAGATTCCAACTTCATTAGTGATCGGTCGAACTGTTTTCAGATCGCGACCATCGATACGAACTTTGCGATCCAAGATCATTGAACGAGCTGTTCTATACTTAAGGTCCTCAATAATATTCCCAAGGTCCTTCGATCGTTGAGCTTTCAAATCCTTATCAGTGATTGTGTCGATGAGAGATGCTTTCGCTTCTTCAGCCGCTTTCGCCACTGCAGAGTATCTTTCCATTTTTTCTTTAATGCTCATCGCAGCTTCAATCTTTCCCTTGAGAAAAGATTCAGCTTGAGACTTGAACGTCCCTTCAATGGAAGGTGCTACGAACTCGCGCTTCGAAATTGAACCTGTTTTTTCGCGCAGTTCATCCTGAGCATTGAGTAAGGGCATCAACGCCTGGTGACCAAATTTCAGAGCTGCTAACATGTCTGATTCAGAGATAAACTTAGTTTCGCCTTCGACCATCAAAATTCCGTTACGAGTTCCCGCAACGATCACATCCAGGTCAGATTTTTCCATCTGCTGAGGAGTGGGGTTTATAATCAGCTGTCCATCCACTCGCGCGACTTGCGCTGCCGCCGTTGGTCCCTGAAAAGGAATATCACTGATATGAAGTGCGGCTGAAGATCCTAGACTCGCCAAGATTTCAATCGGAAAACTTCCATCCGTGCTGAGCACCGTTGCCACAACCTGTGTTTCATAGCGGTAGCCTTCTGGAAAAAGAGGGCGAATGGGTCGATCGATCAGTCGCGCTGTCAAAACCGCGTCTGTGGTGGGCTTACCTTCACGCTTAAAATACCCGCCAGGAATCTTTCCCGAGGCGTAGAATTTTTCGATATACTCAACAGTCAGTGGAAAAAAGTCCAAGGTGCTTGGCTTGCGACTTGAGACTGCTGTGACTAGAACCATATTATTACCGCAAGAAACCACGACGGATCCATCGGCTTGCTTGGCCATTCTGCCAGTTTCGATAGTGATTTGTTTCCCACCGACGGATGTGGTGACTGTTGTCTTCATTGATACTCCCTCAGATACTTCCAGATCATGGAATTAAAACTTCAAGGGCCACTTTTTCTTTTGTGGCCCTTGTGACTTGATTTATTTTACTTACGAATCTCGAGCTCTTTCAAGAGAGTCTCATAGCGCTTGCTGTCGGTGCGCTTCAGGTAATCGAGAAGCTTTCTTCTCTGGTTAACTGCTTTCACAAGACCACGACGGCCGTGAACATCTTTTTTGTGAGTTGTGAAATGACCTGTCATTTCATTGATTTTTGCTGTGAGCAATGCCACTTGAACTGCAGGTGACCCTGTGTCCAACTCATTCGCTCTGTACTTCTTCAAGATTGCCGATTTATCGACTGCCATTAAAGCCTCCTTCAGAATTCTTCTGAAAAAATGGTTGAGCTCTGAAACCCTATGAACGTCATGGCTGTCGCCCACCGAGTCCCTCAGAGAGGCCCCAATAAACCTTAGATTGGGGTTTCCGTCAATAGCGAAAAACCCTAAATATTTTAAAGCCTTGGCCCTCTTCGAGGCCGATGATTGCGAGCAGTTCTTCCTGACTTCCTAAAACTCGCACAATTTGATGAATCTCAGGATTAAAAATTTGGATCAGAGACCTTCGTAAGTCATGAGAAATAGCTCCATTTTTTAAAAGAGCTTCATCTTGCCCGCGCACCCTGAGAGCGGGTGTTTGCGGCAAACACAGAGGAAGTGGAATTAAACCGGGTAAGCTTTGCTCTAAGGAGGACTGAGGAGTGTAGGCCTTGAGCTGAGACATCGTCAGCGCTTGACTGAGCTGATAGGGCGTCGAAGCTGTTCTGATCAAAGCCTGCATCGTTGCCCCACAACCCAAAAGCTTTCCCAACTGATCTACCCATGTTCGTATAAAGGTCCCTTTTGAACAGTGAATGGAAAACCGAGGAGAACCTTCTCGGAGGCCGAGATACTTCACTTCAAAGAACTTCATTTCCTTATGGGGAACATCGATGGTCTTTCCTTCGCGAGCCAACTCATAAAGCTTTTTGCCATCGACCTTCGCTGCAGAAAACATGGGAACGGGCCATTGAAAAGCGCCCACCAGACTTTCCCCGGCTTTCTGAATTTCAGCTTCGGTTGAGGTGACTGATTTTTCACTGAGCACTTGCCCAGTGATATCCAGGGTGTCTGTCTCTTGCCCCAGCTTCACTGTGACTTCATACGACTTGTCTTTTTCCAGAAGGTACTGAGAGATTTTTGTTCCCTCGCCCACCAAAAGAACCAAGAGACCTGTAGCCAAAGGGTCAAGAGTTCCGGCATGCCCTATGGATTTTGTCTGAAAAGCTTTTCGCGCAATTGCCACGACATCATGAGAGGAATAACCTTCCTCCTTGTGGATCAAAGCGAGGCCATGAAACATCTAGTCCTCGTCCGTCGTGGTATTTCTAGGGGAGCCAATTTCCCGCAGAAGACGATCCACCTTCATCACTTGTTCCGTTGTGTCGTCTTCATAAAAAGAAAGCTTGGGGCAATATCTCATTTTCAATTCGGCCCCAAGAAATTTTTGAATTTCAAAACTTCGCTCTCGAAGAAGATCTAAAGTTTCTGCCATTTGTTGCTTTCGAGTGATGGATTCCTCAGACAAGCCGATGGCACTGACATAAACTTTGGCAGTTCTCAGATCCGCCGGCATAATCACTTTGGCGACAGTCACAATGCCCGGAAGAGGACTCTTAAAGCCCCGAATCAAGTACTGAGCGATCGCGCCCTGCACTTCTCGCTCGACTCGGTTAACCCGTCTTCCGTCTGTCTTTGCCATCTATGCTTCCGGCTGCTTCAGTGGTGTGAGTTCACGAGCCACTTCTTCTTTCAAGAAGGCCTCGATCACATCGCCCACTTTGATATCGTTAAAGTTCTCAATACCGATACCGCACTCAAAACCTTCAGCGACTTCCCGTGCATCGTCTTTGAATCGCTTGAGTGAGCTGATCTTTCCTTCATAGACGATCTTGCCGTCTCTGATCAGGCGAGCGCTATTTGATCTTTGGATCTTACCGTCAACGACGGCGCATCCTGCAATCACACCGATCTTAGGTACAGAGAAAGTGTTGCGAACTTCTGCGCGACCCATCACTTTTTCAACGATATCAGGCTGTAACAATCCAGACATGGCTTTCTTCATTTCATCCATCAGCTCGTAAACGATGCTGTAAGTACGGATTTCTACACCCTTTACTTTTGCAGCTGTGGTTGCTCCGCCATCTGGTCTCACGTTGAACCCAACCACAATTCCTTTCGCCGTCGAGGCCAAAAGCACATCAGATTCTGTGATTCCACCTGCGGCCGAGTGGATGATTTTGACCTTCACTTCTTGTGCCGCCAGCTTATTGAACATTCCTGTGATCGCTTCTAACGATCCTTGAACGTCTGCTTTCAGTACCACTGGCAATTCTTTTACATCCCCTTGGGTGACTTTTGAGAAGAGATCTTCCAAGGTCATTTTCTTCGCAGAGACCTTTTCTGCTTCCAAAGCTTGGCGACGAACCCCAGCCACTTCTTCAGCGGCTCTTTCGTCTTTCACCACGTCCACTTTATCTCCGGCGAGAGGCAACCCATCTAAACCGATCACTTCAACAGGCTGACTAGGACCTGCAGTTTGAACTTTTTCACCGCGATCATTCATCAAACTTCGCACACGACCCGTTTGAGTTCCGGCCACAATGTACTGACCGACTGAAATTGAACCATCTTTCACAAGCACAGTAGCCACGTTGCCACGACCTTTTTCAAGTCGAGCTTCAATCACTGTTCCCGTCCCTGATCTTTTCGCATTGGCTTTGAGCTCTGCAACTTCCGCCACCAATAGAACTTGCTCAAGGAGTTCAGAGATTCCGGTGCGCTTTAATGCTGAGACATTACAGAAAATCGTCGTCCCTCCCCATTCTTCAGGGACCACTTCGTACTCGGTCAGCTGTTGTTTGACTCGATCAGGATTTGCACCAGGTTTATCCATCTTATTCACAGCGACGATCATTGGAACACCCGCCGCTTTGGCGTGAGAGATCGCTTCTGCCGTCTGCGGCATAACCCCATCGTCAGCAGCGACCACAATGATCGCAATATCTGTGACATTGGCTCCGCGAGATCTCATCGAAGTGAAAGCTTCGTGGCCCGGAGTATCGAGGAATGTGACCACCTTTCCGCTTTCAGTTTTAACCTGATAGGCACCGATGTGCTGAGTGATTCCACCGGCTTCCCCTTCAGCAACTTTGGCATTGCGAATCGCATCCAACAGAGAAGTCTTACCGTGATCGACGTGACCCATCACACATACGACGGGTGGCCGAACTTCTTTTTCAGCATTGAGTTCACCAAAAGCTGTCTCCGTCAGCAGCTCTTCCGCTGTCCTAAACTCATTTTGGGCTTCAAAACCAAACTCAGGGACAAGCAAAGCAATTGTCTCGAAATCGAGATCTTGGTTCACTGTGGCCATGACACCGTTTTTCATCAAAACTTTGATGATCTCAGCGGCCTTCATACCCATGGCCATGGCCAGATCGCCCACTTTCATGACTTTGTTGACTTTCACGACGCGCTTAGAAGCTTTGGGCTGAGTCTTCTGTGTCTGCATCGCTGGACGCGCTAACATATTTTTCTTCTTTTTCGGTTGAAAGACCATTTCGCGCTTCCGAAATTCAGCAGCGTCAAAATGTTGATTTTCTTCTTCTTCACTGACCTTCGGAGCGGCTGCTTCAATCGCGCCACCTTTTGTCCGACGCTTTTCTTCCTTCTTACGTTCGTATTCTTCATCAAATCCAGGAGTGTCGGGGATAGAAACAGGAGCGACAAATCCCGCTCGTAAATTTCCTTTACCGCCTGGTCGAGTGGACGCAAATCCACCGCTTGTTGCTCCACCCGCTGGGCGAGGCCCACTATGAGGACCTCGATCAGGTCGACCACCACCTGAGGGCGCAACTGTCGCCACTCGGCTGAGATCCATACGACCAATGATATTTCTCTTCGGTGCCGAGCTCGCGACACCGCTATTACCAATGGCCACTTCTTTTTTTCGGGGAGGACCTCTTTTCTCGACAGATTCCTCAATGGCCTCTGCAGAGACGACGGGGGTGGAAGCTGCAGCAGGTGCTGCCGTCGCAGGAGCTGGTGCTGCAGGAGCCACAGAGACTGCTGCGGGAATCTCTTTGATCGGTGGCACAGGGACCACAGGGGCCGCTGGAGATGATGCCACAGGTTGATCGACGATGGGCTCTTCCGCTTTGACTTCTTTCACGGGCTCTTCAGCTTTCTTACGACGAACCACTGTGCCGCCAGCAGGCTTGGCTGCCGTTGGTGTCACCGGAGCCGCTGCTTTCGCAGATGCTGGAGTCGCCGCCTTGACAGGTGCTTGAGCGGGAGCTGGAGCTTTTTTACGAGCTGCAACTTTCTTTTCAGTGGCTGCCGCTGCGGGAGCCGACTTCTCATTGAGTTTAGCTTTGATTGCTTCCAAAGTCCCTGGATCTAGCTCCGCCATATGAGATTTCACAGGCAGATGCCATTCACGGATCTTATCCATCAGAGCCAAAGGGGTCATACCGATTTCTTTGGCAAACTCAAATACCTTAGGATTACTCACTCTTACTCCTTCACGCACCAAGCTATGTCTTGGTCTAAATTCTTACTGCTCTTCAGAATTGCTTCCGAGCTTTTCAAGTTCTTGTTTCAATCGCAGATCAGCCTGAGCTTTCGCATCAGTGCTTGCGGATTTCGCTGCGGCCGCGGCTTGCGCCTGTGGAGACTGCGGAATAGGGATTCCTTCAGCTTTGTATTTCTCCACCACAGCTTGGGCTTCTTTGATCAATTTCTCAGCTTTCGCTGGATCATCGTAACCCGGAACCGTCATGAGATCTTCAAGCTTCGCTTGCGCGACAGCTCCGAAAGATCCAAAGCCAGATTGGAAAATATTTTGCGCCATTGTCTCGGTCATACCTGGAATCAGCATCAGATTGAAAATGGCTTCAGCTGTACGTGCAGAAGCTGAACTTTCAGACAAGATATCGATTTTCCATCCCGTGAGCTTCGCAGCTAAACGAACATTCTGTCCGCGCTTACCAATCGCTAAACTCAATTGAGAATCTGGAACAACAATTTCGAGTTCCTTATTTTCTTCATCGAGGAAAATTCGTGAGATTTCTGCAGGGGCCAATGCATTGGCTGCAAATCGCGCAATATCTTCATCCCAAGGAACGATGTCGATTTTCTCTCCACGCAATTCCTGAACGATATTTTGAACACGAGTTCCTTTCATCCCCACACAAGCGCCCACAGGATCAACTGCTTGGTCTTTCGACTTCACAGCGATTTTCGCTCTTTGTCCGGGCTCTCGAGCCGCTGCCATGATCTCCACGATACCGTCGTAGATCTCAGGCACTTCCATTTCAAAAAGTTTCATCAAATAACGCTCGTCCGCGCGAGACATGATAATTTGTGGACCTCGAGTGGTTTGACGAACTTCCGAAAGATAACCTTGGATACGATCCCCAGGCTTATAGGATTCGCCAGGGATTTGTTCGCGAGGTGGGATGTAAGCTTCTGTACGTCCCATGTCGACCACGATCGCGCCTCTTTCAACTCGGCGAGCGATTCCTGAAGCGATTTCACCTTTACGCTGTTCGAATTCATTGTAGATGATCTCGCGTTCTGCATCGCGGACTTTCTGGAGAATGATCTGCTTCGCGGTCTGTGCGGCAATACGACCCAGATCCCGGGAATCGAGCTTAATCCCGATGGAATCATCCAGCTGTGCGCCTGGATCGAGCTTCAGAGCTTCGTCCAAAGGAATTTCAACTTCGTCATCGATGAACTTCTCACGATCAACGACTTCTTTAAACTCAAAGAGTTCAACTTCCCCGGTGTCTTCATTGTAAGAAGCTTCGATTTCCCGGTAAGTCCCATATTTCTTACGAGCAGCGACGAGCATTGCCTGTGTAATTGCATCGATCACCAAGTTGCGATCAATCCCTTTGTCTTTTCCGACTTGCTCAATCACGCGAGAAAGTTCGGAGAACATATTATCAGCCATCTGGCACCTCACATCTGTTAACTAGCGCGGTTTACTTTTTACCTTTGGGATGTTTGCCCGGTCCCTTTTTCTCCCCTTTAGGAAGCTCAAAGACGACCTGTGCTTTCTCAAAAGACTCAAAAGGTATGTGAACCACTTCTTTTTCAATTTCTAACTGAGCTGCCACTTCATCGGCAGCTATCAAAGCGACTTCGGACAATTGCTTGGTCGCTTTCAAACGTTCATTTTGGATCCCAAATTGTGAAAGCGATTCTTTCAAACGAATCTGGATCTTTTTGCCAATAGCCCTTTGAAAATGCCAAGGGCGCTTCAGCTTTCTTTCAAGCCCAGGAGAGGAGACTTCGAGGTTGTAGTGAGCTTCTCCAAAGACATTGCTTTCGTCCAAAGTGGTTCCCAAATCCCGGGAAACATTGGCGCAGTCCTCAATGCCGACTCCGCCTTCTTTGTCGATCGAGACCCTTAAAATTCGCCCATGAGGAATAAATTCCACATCATAAATTTGCACTGAATTTTGTACTGCCGCTTGGTCAGCGAGAGTTTCAATTTTAGCCATCGATTCAAAATCGATCATCATTTCCTCAAACTTGGGTCCCTAGAAAACAAAAAAGTGGACTGTTTCCAGCCCACTTCACGTTTATGGATTTAGGGTAAATCCTTGGAAAAAGCAAGAATTTATCTCTTCAGCTCCAGCAAGAGGGCGGCTCCTCCATCCCGGTAATACCGAGGCCGACGACCCACTTGCTGAAATCCCAAAGACGTATAAAACCCATGGGCTTGGCTATTCCCCTCGTGAACTTCGAGCCATACCTGGCCACATTGCCTTGCGTTAATAAGCTCTTGAAAGAGCTTTTGCCCATAGCCCTTCTTCCTCGAATCTGGATGAATCGCAATCAAGAGAATTTCTAAGGTCGGAGGGGCCTCGTTAAAGATCACGATGCCTTGAAGCTTCTGATTCTCGATCAACACCCAAGCACCCTGGGGGCTCAAGGTGCTTTGCAGGAGTTCCCGGGGCCAGTAGATCTGAGGCTCTTCAGAAGGTAACCAAACCTCTAGTTGTAGAAAATCGGAAAATTCATAGGGACGAATGATGGGAGCCACCTTAACTCGGCTTCTGAAGACGCTGGACTTGATACTTCCTTTTCAGGACTTCGAACCAATCCGCAAGTCGCTCTTTCACCGCTTCTTTGGTGAGATGCTCGCGAATTACTTTTTGATACTGAGAGAGCGGTAAATTCCCAAACTTCACTCGGTTTTTTTCGTAATAGGATTTCACATCTTGATCGGTGATCGTGATTCCCGAAGACTCGGTTTTAAATTTGAGGAAAGTTTCTGCGCGCAAGCTGCGACTCACAATCACTTCGAGCTCTTGTGGCTTGACGGCCAGCTTTTTCCAAGGCTCAAATTTTTCTAAAATAAGGCCTAGTTTCTTGGAGCGCTCTTGGACTTCATCCCGAGAAACTTGAGCCACTTCAAAGTTATCCGCCTCTGCGGTCACTAAGTGCTCGAGCACCACGCGGTTCAGTTGCTGATTGAAAGGCTCTGAGTCCACTTTGAATTGAGCAGCATCTGCTTTATTGAGTGTCTGGACTTGCCCCAGAAGCTGAGCTCTTTCAAGCCAGTAGCTGAGCTCCACGTCCCTGGAAGTAATGACCTGGTTGTTCACTTTCGCCAAAGCCTCAAGCACCACCGGAGAAGGTAGGGGTGGCTCTTGGGCGCGGAGGGGCTGAGTCAGTAAAATAAGAGTCAGAAGTTGAAGAATCATGGGGCTATTGTGACAAAGGCAGCAGAAAAAGAAAAGTCCCAGGTCGTTAAACCTGGGACTTCTCACACACTAGGAGTTAGGAACACTTTAAAACGAAGCTCTTCCAGTGATGCCCACGTTGAAGTAGTTGAGCTCTTCAACAGCAACACTCTTGTAGCCGTTTAAATTTGAATTTGGTTGTTGGAAAGATCTCTGCAAACCATCGTTTTGTCGGTTTGTGAGATTCCACATATATCGGAAATCAAGCCCGATCGAGAAACCTTCAGTAAGCTGGATATCAGCACCTGTCATTAAACCAACGTCCATTGCATGAGACGTCAGGGACTTATCAGTCACTGCGAACTGAGTGTCTGTATACACACGGTACACATAAGAAGCCAAAGCTCCCACCACAGGGCGAACTTTGCCGCCGAACAACTGGTACTTTACAAGCCCTGAAGTATTGTACTGATCCATCTCAGTGATTCGTGGATAGTAGCCATAGAACGGGTCATAAAAACCACCCACAGGCTGTTCCACTTGATAGTTCCCGTAGATAAATGAACCTTCCACCACCAGACGATCTTCAAATGTTTTACCGATTGAAAATCCCGCAGAGTAAGAGCCTTTCACATTCACGGCATCTGGATAGTCACCCACACCAAACATCGCGCCCACATAGGTTTTAGGTTCTGGCTTCTTAGGTTCAGCGTCTTTCATTTCCGCCAAAGCGGCTTTCACTTCGCCACGGATCGACTCTTTGTCAACGACGGGCGCCGTCACTGTTTGCTCAGGAACCACCACAGGTACAACGGGTGTTGGCGCGACAACCACAGGCGCAACAGGAGCTACAGGCGCCGTTACTGCCGGAGTTTCTAAAGAATTGAATTTATCACCAAAGAGCACTTCGGCTCTTCGTTTTTCGTCTTCTAATCGAGACTGCTCGAGCTTTTCAACAATGGTTTGCTCGGTTGAAAGTTCCGCATCTTGACGAGATCTTCTGATTTTCTCAGCACTTGAAATCGTCAGTGGGCTGCTTTCCACCACAGTCAGAGGTTGAGCTTGCACAGCAGGGACTGCCACCACAGGTGCAGCGACGGGTGCCGCTACGGGCGCTGTTGTCACAGCTTGGGGAGCTGTCACCGCTTGAGGTGCCGAAGTCACTGTCTGCGGATTTGCCGAAGACAGTGTTTGAGCTTGCACATTCACTTGCACTTGAGGTGCAGGGGCTGCGCTCTGAGCTTTTTGTGCCTGATAAAGTTTATCGAGCTCAGCGTTGAGCTCCTCATCTAAATTTCCTTGGGCGTAGACCGCGACAGGCAGCATCGCAATCAAAGCCAAAGTTCTCATTGCATTTTTCATAAACGAACTCCTTCGTGTAGTTTTAAGACCAACCTTCACTCAGCAACGCCAGTGCCAACGGGGACAAATTTTGGCTTTCGCTTTAAATCTCTGGAACTGCACAGGAATTCAAAACTCTAGAGACTTTACAAAAGAGGGCTCTGTCTAAAAAAGTGACAAGTTCTGCGACACTTCATGAAAAGAATTCCTAAATCCATGGACGCTTTCGTTGAAAGAGAATAGACCCTTCCCCTATGCAGACATCAAAATTTCAGCTTTTTACTCATTATAAAAATAAACCCTATAAGTTCCTCGGTATCGCCAAGCACTCAGAAACCCTTGAAGAACTCGCGGTTTACGAAACACTCTACAAAAATGAACTGAGTACTTTATGGGTTCGCCCCAAGGATATGTTCTTTGAAAAGGGCCTCTTTCAAGGGAAAGAGCAGCTGCGCTTTGCTCCCGCTGAGATCACGATCACAACCCACCAGGCTGCACCCTCGAACCAAGACTGGCTGAAACTCTTGGGTGAACTTTTCCCTGACAAAATCGACCAAGTCCAAAATCTTTCTTGGCAGAACGAAAAAGCTCAAGCTTGGCTGATCCATGTGAACGAAGAATTTGCGGGATTTAAACTAGGCCGGGCCCAAGACAGAGAGACCTTTGACAGTTGGCTTGGCGGGATCACTCCCAGGCTCAGAAATCGAGGTTTGGGCCTTCAACTGATGGTCGCCCAACACCGTGAGCTGGAAGCTCAAGGCTTTCAACATGTGCTCACCAAGTGCCTCAACACCAATACGGCGATGATTCAGCTCAATTTAGATGCCGGTTTTCTGATCACCGGCACTGAGGCAAGCTCGAGAGGATTGAAACTGATCCTTGAAAAGCAACTTAATGCAGCACGGAAGAATTCTTAAAAAACCTCTTGAGAAAGACACGGGCATTTGATTAATTACCCGTCTCTTAAGTGGCCCTGTGGTGGAACTGGTAGACGCGCTGGACTCAAAATCCAGTGTCCATTGCGGACGTGAGAGTTCAAGTCTCTCCGGGGCCACCATTTTTAAAACTTCGTGTTCAGTTAATTTTTTTCAATCCATAAACGCAGGCATCGAGCGATCTAAGACAGGTGCCCTGATCACGCTCCCATGCGGGATTTGCTTTAACTCTGTGACTAAATTGAGAAAATGCGAAAATTAGATGTCTCAAACAAATAAAATCCAAATAGAGACCACGAGCAAGACTTAAGTATAAATTGTCTTCTTCAAATCGATTTTATGGATTCATAAGTAATTGGCGTTTGCCAGCAATTTGCGCTGTGTAAGCATGAGAGTCGGAGTCCTGCGATAAATCTTTTTAAAAGGAGATTTTAATGAAAAAAGAACTTGTTTCCTCAATCTTGCTGATTGTCCTTATTTCCGGATGCTCATCACTTAATGGATTCAGAGGTCCGCAGTCAGCAAACTTTAAAAGCGTATCAGTAGATCGAAGCACTCCAACTTGTGAAGTTATGTCTGTTGAGATGAGAGGTCCAAACGAAACGACTGGCACATTAAAGATGCTGCGCTCGAGTTCAGACAAACCATGTTTACCTTCAAGCCAGGATTTGTTTTTAGCTGGAACTTTTGAATTAGATCCCAACAGTCGCCAAGCTCGGCACAGCTATTTTACTTTTAACGATAAAGAACATAAATTTGTGGGCCAAGCCCTAGATTTAAATGTACGCCGTCCAGTTCGGCAGCTTACTCAAACAATTTTTGGTGATCTATACAATGAAGAAGGTCATTTGCTAATAGGCAACTTCTATCACAACGGGAATTTCTACATAGCAAATGTGCCCCTTGATGGAGTTAAAAACACATATTTTAATCTCAAATACTTTCCCCCAATGATTGGCGGGAAGTATGTAGCTGCTCACTCTTTTGTTCGATTTGAAATGCAAAAGCCAATAAAGTTAGTCGCTCTAATGCCCAGTCTTGAGCAGTGGAATCTTGTTCTTGAGAAATTCTCTAAAGGAGAAGAAGCAGTTTTGAACCAATCTCAAATTGGACTGATCGAAGTTGATAACATAGCGGCTTCGGCTGAAGCACAATGGACTCATACTATGCAAGCTGAGCAAGGAATCATCGTTGAAAATCCTCAACAATCTTATGATTTGATTAAGGGGCTTCAAGGCTATTTCAAGCAAATAGTGAGAATAGTAAACTTTGATAGTCGCTTAGAGGAATCTTGGATCAATGGATTACCTGATAAACAAATAATGATGAATATCACTTCAGATGAGAAGCAAGCCATATTGTGGCATGCTCTCTTGTATAGCGAGAACGATGGCATTGATCATCAATATGATACCCTTGCATACAACTGCACCACTGCTGCTGTTAACTGGATAGAAAACGGACTCAATCGCCGTTATAACAAATTTGGTTTTATCCGTGAGTTTATGGATCGAAGAGTTCCAATACTTTCCCCTCACGTTATTTATCAATTAGGAATTACGAAAAAGGCAAACTTTGTAGATACGTACACGGACAGCTCGTTAAGTGTCCCCTATTGCAGGGCATTTGTTTCAGCTAGAGACAAAGTATTGGATCTTTATAATGTAGATATGAGCAAAAATGTTTGTGCAAATCTTGATCGATTAACATCACAAGCTCGAAAGAAATCTGAAACAAAAGAACTCCGTTCGAGATGCCAAACTCTGTTAAACATGGCACAATCAGCTCGAGACTGTGATGCGATTCGAATAATCGAATAATCAAAAAATTGAGAAATATTCTAAATCGAGAAAAGCGCTGGTGTCCGTTTTCAGTGAGTTGACCCCGGTCCGCTTCAATTCTTTGTGCGCTTGTGGCGAGTGTTGGGCCTTTGCCTGCTCGGTAACGTGTGACACGATTTATGTGTGCTCAGGCACATCCTCAGAACTTTAAGGGAACAGATGAAGTTTGTCCCACGGAAGGTCTTTAACTCTCAAATTTTTGCTCCAGCGAGCAAGTCTTGGAAAATTCACCCGGTGCGGGGATGGGTAAGACCAGAATGTCGACTGAAGATCGGGGCTTTCTGCTCGAACGAGGCAGAGACCCGAATCCTGGAAGTCAGTTCCTCTCAAATCATGAGACTGAATTTTCCACTGAACTGTAAAGCCTAATTTTTTTTTCGATCGAGGACCTTTGAACCTGAGATAGTTTTTTGAAAACTCGCGAACAAATTTTTCATCTGCGCCAAGCTGTAAATGAGCCTCGGGACCAAACCCAAACTGGCGCCTCAGGCGCCGAAGGCGCTCAGATTCAGACATGGGCTTCACAACTCCAAGGCGAATTCCATTAAAGTTTTTCATGGCTTCTTGGTAGCTTTTCCGAGAAGCGCTGGTAACTGTGGCGTCGCATGCTGCTCCCAGGGCCATAGCCTTGCCATTCTTTGACCACCCCGAAGCTGCACAAAGTACAGCCTTAAGGCTCGAGTCCGCACAATTCATCAAAAAAAATTCAATCTTTACTTTTGCTTTTTTTGCTGCTCTGACGTTATCGGCCTTCACAGCCCAGGGTGCTTTGATGGGAATAAATGGTTCTCGCAGCAGAAAATGAGAGAAAAATGCATCTCGCTCCAGCGCCTCTCGCTTAGCCCCTAAGACAGCTAAGGCCTTTGAAAAATGACAGGCGTTGCCGTTTGAATCCGTGAGAGGGAAAAAAACTAAACCGGCTGCCCTCTCACAAGACTCCACTAAAGCCTTCAAAATCGCTTCTTCTTTAGTAGATCCCGAACCTGAGGCCCATATGTCAGCGCCCTTATACTTGAAATGAACCGAGTAAGTATGAAAAGGCATTATCTCACGCAATGAAGCATGGATCGGAACTTCATAGATCTCAACACGATGGGCTTTGGCAAAAGATTGAGCCCATCTGGCAAATTGATCCACCTTTAAACTATGCAATTGATTATGGCGAGAAGTCATGAATACTGCCTAGCCCTTAAAGACCAGTACGAACGGGAATCAGAAATTGTAGCGTGGAATCTTATTCTCGGTAGCTGCCCTAACACAATCACCACATTGGTCGAATGCACCTGGGCCCGATGTTTATGACTTACGACCCACTGAACCTGAGGTCTTTTAAGAAACCGAATCACATGGGGAGCTTGGGTTCGGGCCCAGCTGCCGTCGCTGTTAATTCGACTCACGCTCTCTGCTGAGGACCTCCAACCCCGGGTCAACCCTACCGAGTGAGCATAGGGGAAAAAAGTAGGCCAAAGATTTTGTTGCACCATAAAGTTTGACCTCCGCAAAATCACCATCGTCGCTCAATGAAAACAGACAAAAAAAGGAAAGGCTCTCGCGCGCGCTGGCTGACGCTAGTCAATCCACAAAGCCCTTGCAAGAACTTTATCTTTTGAGAAAACAGTTCTCCTTGAAAGGCTGAGAGGCCAAGCACATTTTTTCCATTTTTCGATGCCTTTTTCATTATTCTGACCTAGTCTCGGCTAAAGACTATGCCAAAAAATGGAAGACCGGGAACCGAATTACAAAAGTACACAGAGCTTCGGAGCAGAGAGCTTTTGCAAGAGTTTAACCTAGGGCAAGGTTTATTAAAAGCGACCGCACTTGTTTCAGAGCAAAGCCTCAGATTTTTTAAACAAAGAATAACTGCAGGCAAAATCAGGATTGCTGGTCAAAACCATTTGACTCTTTATGGTGCTGAGAGACAGAGGGCAATTTCTCTGAAAGGACTGGCAGGTTCAACAAAAGGTCTCTCCTTTTCTAGGTTAACTAAAAAAAGACGGAGCTCCCGTGTCTTCTCAAAAGGGAAAATTGAGTTGTCGCAAGTTGCATATCTTTTAGAAAACTCTCTTGGCAGATCGATTTCTAAAGCGGGAAATCTCGACTGTGTCGATGTTTCCCTGTGGATCAGAAACGTCAACGGCCTGAAAAATGGATTCTATCGATATGACTGTTTAAATAAATGTCTGCTTTCATCTAAGCCATCGACAAAAATTCGTTGGAGCGCAGAATATATGCCAGCAAACACCTCGGTACTGCTGTGCCTCCGGGCTCGACCGGAACTATTGATTGAAGCCTACGGAGCTAGAGGATGGAGATTTTTATGGATAAGCCTAGGATCCTCTTGGGCCCATTTCTATTTAGCTGCCGCTGATCTCAAATTGGGCTGTTGCGGACTTGGTGGGATGCCAGAGCTGCTAGGCCTTGATGTCAGCGAGAAGCGCAATGTTCAGCCAGCTGCTTTCATGGTCTTCGGTAAAATCAATTGAAAGAACGCGGATAGGAAGAATTAAGCCCGATTCGTCATTTAAAAAACTACTTCCCCCATCCCCCGTAAAAAAACCTCCGAAATCATATCAACAGCTGCATCCGGAGAAAAATCTTACCCCTGCTCCTTCAACATTTTACGGTCACAATCTAACATCTCAAGCTAGCACCACACTATCAGTAAATATTTTTCAATGATGCTATCACTTCAGAAAGATTTCCGAGGTCACATCTTCATAGTTAGAAAATGAAGCGATTGGTTAGCCGCTACGTCTGTGATGTCTTCATCTACTGCCTTTTTGCATTTAAGATCTCGCAGGTGACCTGATATTTTTTGTGCCTCAAATTTTTCGTAGAATTTAATCGCCAAATCTAATGTTCTGAATGTTTTCACGGAGACCTCGCTTCGGAGGTGCATAACGCAAAAGTATTGCCGCTATCTAAATGAATTGGTTAGGGTAGGAACCTAAGTATCGGATGAAAATCGAATTTAATGACAGATATTTGAATTCGGACTGCCGCTTACATAAATATTTTTTACAATACTAAATGTAAATGCCTTCACGTATTCGTCAATGTTAAAATCACCGGCATAAATTAGATTCATGGGAACTTGTTGGAACTTTAAAGGTGTCAGGCGTGTCGGGAGGTGTTTTCCGGCTGCATAGAACTCTGGTGATTCAGAGGTTGTATTCATCACTTCCCAGGTCCCAGCAATTTTTAATGCAACCACATGGTGTCCACCTCGTGTCCATCCAAGCCCCGGCTGGCCGATTCGATTATCACAAGATTTGTGATAGGCTTCCTTTTCCATTAAGAAAACAATCCGTATCGACTTGGGATCGTAGCCATTATTCAAGGCGGTCTGAATGAATCCTTTAGTATAATCAGTGCAGCCAGTAAAAATATTTTTTTTTAAAACGTGTGTGGATGTTCTCAAAAAAGACGAGTCATTTAAAAAATCATCATTGCTAAATTGAAGAATCGAATTTACCTCAGATAGATTTTCCTGATAGTAATGCTTAAAGAACTCAAATTCATCACCCATTTCATCTAAGTAAATTTTTTTGCGTCTCTCCTGAACTTCCTTAGGGCAGTCACATGCGCCAGAATCAAAAAAAACATAGTTGATCATGCGGGAATCCACAACGCTTGTATTTGCTAGTTTTAAAACTTCTCTTAATACGGCTTCGGCCTCATTTCGAGATCGAAACTCTCGTCCGAAAGTGGGTAGTGCGAAACAAATTAAAAAAAGGAAGTTCAGGGCCTTCATGTAAAAAGAATTAGCTTGTTTAGTAGGCTAATTCAATTAAATCTACAAACTTTCTGAATGTCGAAGTTTGTCGAAATCGCGAATAGTATTTTAGTGATTTCAATAGGTTATGGCGCTCATGGCTACCCCATCCAAATTTTAAAATAGTCTGCCTTAATTAAATCCGATAGCCGTCCCACAATTCGACGTCTGGCATTTTACACTAACTAATATTCTTTAGATCATGGTCCAATTCTTGTTATTCACAACCAGATAGATTTTTTTAAGCTGAAAAAACAAACGGGGTGGCCCATGCACTGTTTACAAATTCACCTGAAAGGTGTATATTTTGAACTTGATTTGTAGGGTGGTCTTTAGCAAATTGGCCAAAAAGCAAATCATAAAATTACCTAGGCATATCATTGAATCATTAGAAGCTTGGGTGGATGATGTTGAAACTCGAGGGCTGCTTGAAGTTCGAAAGACGCCGGGCTATCACGACGAACCCTTGAAAGGTGATCGTAAAGGGCAGAGGCGGTAAGGCTAAGTAGGGCGTACCGAGCCATTTACGTGCTTAGGCGTGGTACCAGTGTTGAATTTGTTTCGATTGAGGAGGTGAGTAAGCATGGCTACTAAGAAAAAAAGTGTCGCGATGAAGTTTTTAGAAAATGCTGCCGGTCGAAGCCTTTCGTTGGGTGGGCTGCTTGAATCTCTTAGGCTTAGCGAAGAATTGTCTCAGATTGCTTTTGCAAAGAAGCTCAAAATTTCCCCCTCGCATCTTTGCGATATTGAAAAAGGACGCAAAGCTGTTAGTGCCGCAAGAGCTGCCCACTTCGCAGAAACCCTGCATCGTTCTCAAGCTCAATTCGTAAGACTTGCGCTGCAAGATGAAGTTCAGCGATCAGGGTTGAAACTCAGAGTTAATGTTAAGGCGGCTTAATTATTCGTCGTACTTATTTTTTCGGTGCCAGGTCCTCTTTCTGTGAGCAATGTGCCAAACCTCCAAGATTATAGCTGTATACATAAAAAACTTCATAGGCTTAAATGTGAACATTCCTATTGGAGAACTTATATCATAAAAGACAACTTCTGATGTGGGATACAGTCTGAACTTATTTTTCATAATTCAAAACATATCAAACTGATTTCTTCCAAATTGTTTTCGGGGTCACTTACTGTTCTTTACAGCTTTTTAAAAAATCGTTCAGCAGTGTCTGATAAGGCAGTTGAGTTTGCTCGCTCAATTTTTTAAAATAGTCGATGACATCGGCATCCAGCCGGATGGTGACACTTTTTTTAAGCTTTTCAACATAGGGATTGTCGACTAGCTTCATCTTTTTTAAATCATATTCTTTGCGCATAATTTCCTCCTAAATATTTTCAAAATCATTTTTTTCTTTTTTGGTGGCTTTACGGGCACTTATGATTCGAATGATGTTTTCGAACTGACTCAAAATCCTGTCCCTGGTCTCTGCGACCGCCTCAATGGAGCCAACGTTGACTTACGAAATCTGCGTGTTCGTTGGTGATTTCTGTTTCTTGTAAAACAAGAAACAGAAA
>JBKCXY010000066.1:0-3064 GCA_046315835.1 Pseudobdellovibrionaceae bacterium
CACCCAAGGACTGACCAACCTCTTTCTTATAGTCCCTCAGAAGGATTTTTTCCTGAGTTAAGAGCTCCCATTTCAATGCAACTGGAATCTCCAGCCGAGGCTGCCTTCCCCGTCACGAGAAAACTCGTCAAAAAAATGGCATAAATGATCGAACGCAGGTTCAATTCCACCATTCTTCTTTTCGGTTTTGAGACGAAAAATTCGAGAGCTCGGTCTCATTCTGAGACACAGAAATGCTGAATTTTATAACTTTTTATGCAGATCCCAGAACTGAGCTGCAGCTTTCGGCAAATTAGCCGCAAAATCATTGTGAGCTCCATGGTCTGCTCCGTCGGTAATGTATTTGACAGAACAAAATGGAATTTTAAGAAACCAGCAAACTTTGGCGAGAGCAAAGGCTTCCATCTCGACCACATTCCATTCTGGTGCCTGGCCTGAAATATCGAACGAGTCTCCGGTTCCTGCCACGCCTTCAGCAAGCTCTGGGAAAAATCTTTGAGAACTTCCCAATTTCCAAGGAGCTGATTCATAAGGTGTTCGGTATTTGGGAATCCCCATGGGCGAGACGTCCATATCTCTTTGAACAAAGGATGTGATCTCAACCAATTCATGAGTTCTAAAAATCGGAGATCCAGCGCTGCCGAAATTGATGACCAAATCTGGGAGCTGACCCAGGGCTTTCATTTCCGTGAGCTTCTGAGTCAGGGAAAAAGTGGCATTCACTTTGCCAATGCCGGTGAAAATCACATGTTCTTCTTTGAAGAAGCTTTGAGCCTCTTCTTTCATCGCAAAAACAATCAACTTTTTCATTCACCAGGCCCATACTGAAGCAGTGAAACGACTGGGCGGCCATTGATCTGCAATTGATTCAAGAAGGGAAGATCAATGAGCACCACAGCGCCCAAAACCTCATAGCCAGCTTTCTGTGAAAGGCTCTCACTGGCTTTCAGGGTTCCACCTGTTGCTAAAACATCATCCACCAAAACTACTTTCCCAGATCCTTTTTTCATCTCAAGAGCACTTTGACCATACTCCAAACTGTAAGATTCAGAAATCACAGGTGGCGGAAGCTTTCCTTTTTTTCGAGCCGGCACAAAACCCTTTCCGAGCTTTGCAGCTAAAGCTGAAGCAAAAATAAACCCTCGAGACTCAATGCCGACAAAGAGATCTGCTTGAGTGATAAAGTCTGCGGATCTTGCCAGCTGATCGATGCAATTCTGAAAATTTTGAGGATCTTGAAGAAGAGGTGAAATATCTTTAAAAAGAATTCCCGGCTCAGGAAAATCAGGCACTGTGAGGATCAGATCTTTCAACATCATGAGATTAGATATGCCACTGCAGATTGCTTAAGAAAAGCGAATTTTTTGCCGGCCCTGTTTGACTTCTTTTCGCGTTTTCTTTGAATCCAGTCTCTTCAGTTTTGATGAATATGTGGGTTTAGTTTTGAACCGCTTTTTGGGCATGAAGAAGGCTTGGGCAATCAGGGTCTCAAGCTTTTCGAGGCATTCCCTTTTATTGAGGTCTTGGGATTTAGCCTCTTGAGATTTTACAAGAACTTCACCTTCCACGGTTAGCTTGAGCTTTCTCAGTAGGACTTCCCTTTGCTCAGGAGAAAAAGCCTGACTGTGAGCCGGCGACCATCTGAGTTGAACTTGAGAATTTGTGCGATTGACAGATTGGCCCCCTGGTCCTGAGGACCTGGCGGCTTCAAAAGTGAATTCACTATAGGGAATTAAAGACACCCATTTCATGGCTTTATTTGACTCGATTTAGGGGCAAAGTTCAATGGGAGTGTTTCGCTGAACCATCTCCCAAATTTCCTCAATCTCTTCGTCAGTGACCGCCACACATCCCCTTGTCCAATCATTTTTGGGATGATTGATGAAAGCTCTTTTCAAAGAATTATCAGGGAGGCCATGAATGAAGATTTCTCCACCGGGGCTCACACCACGTCGTCTTGCTTGATCAATGTCATCTTGATTAGGGTCATTGATATGAAGACTTAAGGGATCTCTTGGGCACGCGCATTTTCAGAAATAAACAGAACACTCAAAAGAAGGCCTACAATAAAGCTGGGGGTTTTCATCTGAATCCTCCGTGATTCATGTTGATACTGAGCTGCAGATCGACATTTTGAGTAATCAACTTGAGTCATTTTGAGACACCTTCTTAAGTCCTGAGCTCAATACCCCGATAAGTCAGGGGTGAGGTGAATATGAGAACAACGTCCCTTTATTTGCTACTAGCTGGGCTCTTGTTGACCCAGGTGGGGTGTTCTGTCCAAGGTCAAATCACAGACTTATCTCAGATAATCTCTTCGGAAATTAGGGCCAAAGGCGTGGGCCTAGTTTCTGGGGGGACGACAAAGGCAGTGAATGGGTCCTTTGGGAATGATTATCAAGTGAGCACGGCCCTCGGGAGTTATCATGGCTCTGGTGCCGCAGGTTCAAACATGACTCACGACATTGGGGGCTACAAAGTGTTCACATCCCTGCAAGGGCAACTGGGTTCCGACACGTCCGTCACCGTCGTGCAATAAGGATCTGCCAAATCATGAAGCACATATTGATCGTGGATGATGAAAAAGACCTTGCTGAGATGATTCAGCAAACACTCTCGCTCTCACTTAAGGGAGAGCGCATTCGAGTTCATGCGACTTCCCCAAGTCAGCGTGGTGGCAAAGCCCTTTGACTTTAATGACTGTGCCGACTCTGTCGAAAAGCTCCTTGGCTTTTCTGAATTAAAAGCTGCCTAAATACTTGAAATTTCATCTCATAAAGGCCTTGCGCAAGCGGCTAAAAAGCTCTATAAAAATAGGCCTTTAACTTCAGTGTGGTGGCCGTAGCTCAGCTGGTAGAGCACCGGATTGTGATTCCGGTTGTCGCGGGTTCAAGCCCCGTCGGTCACCCCAATTTTCTCGCTTCAAAAGGTTCTCCTCACGCAACTGTTGGTAAGTTCAGGTTCTCCTTCGAGCTTGAAATAGCTCGCAAATGAAAAGACCGCTATCAGCAAAAAGTAAAACGCTACATTAGCCTTGTTACGGATGGTGGGCATGATCCGATTT
>JBKCXY010000067.1:0-6341 GCA_046315835.1 Pseudobdellovibrionaceae bacterium
GTGAAGGCTCGAACTTTGTGATGAATCTTCAAAGCTGGCTGAGTCCAATCAATCCGGCATTCTGATTTATCAAGTTTCTTGGCATACGTGACCTTCGAGTGATCTTGCGGGACAGGAGCTAGATTCCCGCGCACATAATCCATCAATTCAACATGCAAGAGCTCGACTCCAAGCAAAGCCATCTTGTCGTGCAACTCCATGGCTGTCATCTCAAGGGGAACACTCATTTTACGCGTTCCTAGAATATCTCCAGCGTCGAGCTCTTTCACAATTTTTTGCAGAGTCACACCTGTTTCAGATTCCCCGGCTTCAATGCTTCGCTGAATGGGAGCCGCCCCTCTCCATGCTGGCAAGAGAGAGCCATGAATATTCACAGCACCGAAGGGAAACAGGTTCAAAAACTTGGTGGAAAGAATCTGTCCAAAGGCCACGACGACAGCGACTTCGGCGTCCCACTTTTCAATCTGCTTCAGAATCAATTCTTGATTAATTTTTTCGGGTGACAAAACTTCAAGCCCCTGGCTTTGCGCAAAGCTCTTTACTGGGCTTGCCGTGAGAAGCAGCTTTCGCCCTGCAGGACGATCCGGCTGAGTGACGACGCCCACCACTTCGAAGTGTTCGTCAGCAAGCAAGCCTTTCAAGGCTGTCACTGCAAATTCAGGAGTGCCAAGGAAACAGACTCTGACCTTACTCACAACTCGGGGCCGTCTTTTTTCGATTTCTTTTTCTTATCTGGGTAACCAGATTTTTTGATTTGGTTTTTGATTTTATTGCTCTTCACGAAACTAATATGATCGATGAACAAAGTCCCTTCGAGATGATCCATTTCGTGCTGCAAGCAAATCGATAACAGGCCGTCCGTTTTTAAAACATGCGTTTTTCCTGTGACGTCTTGGTACTGCAACTCGATGGTTTTGTGTCGCTCAACGGTTTCATAGAAAGAAGGTACGCTCAAACAGCCTTCATCATATGTGGTCTTGCCTTCGCCTTTAAGGATCACCGGATTGATCACAACCAGCGGTTGCTGAATATTTTGTTCTAGCTCTGTCATCACATTTTTTTCATAACGACCCTCAAGATCTCGAGGACGTGTGTCCACGACCAGCATGCGAACGAGTTCCCCCACTTGAGGGGCCGCAAGCCCAATCCCGTTTTCTGCATACATGGTTTCAAGCATGTCTTCGGAAAGCTTTTTCAGCTTGCCATCAAACTGGGTGACCGGCTGAGAAATTTCTCGCAAGCGAGGGTCTGGATATGTGAGTACTTTCAAGATCATAGATGGACCTTTCTGCGTTCATTCATGTAGCCTGATTTTACCCTATTTGCGCCAAATTATGCAGTGCAAAATTGCTTAGGATTGAGGACGCTGAATCATGTAATAGCCAAAGCCCAGCATGATGACATTTGGCAACCAAGCCGCCAGTAGCGGGGGCAGGTGGCCATAATTGCCAAGGGTCAAAGCTGATGAGTAAAAAATCCAGTAAACAAAGACCAAACCTAAGCAAATCCCCACATTCACCATGGTAGAGCCCGACCTGGTCCGGCTGACCCCAAAGGGGATCCCAATGATGGTCATCACCAAGGCCGCAAAAGAAAATCCAAACTTTGAATGATAGTCGACTTCGTAGCGAACAGTATCAAGCCCAGCCTCTTTGTTTTTTCGAATAAACTCTTTGAGTTCTTTTTGGCTTAAGACATCACTGGTGTGGGCGGTGGAAGATAAATCCTTGGCATCCTCTCCCATAACAATCTGTTTTTCCTTGAAATCAGAAGTGATCGGAAAACTCGAGTCTTCCGTGAACAAAGTCACACTTCCATCAAAGAGTTTCCAGTTTTCACCAAGGAGTTCCACTTCACGGGCAGTGATCATTTGGATAAGATCCCATTTCTCATTGAAAGTGTACAATGTGAGCCCCTGTGCTCTCGCTGTCTTCTCATTCAGTGTTTTAATATTGAAAATAGTGTCTCGTGACCGATACCAAATTCGTTCATTTTTAACTGTGGAATAGAGCGAAGGCTTTCTTTTGATCTCATGGTAGAAAACAAAATTCTTGCTTCGATTGGCTGAGGGGATCACTTGATCAGCCACATAATATCCAACGGCCGAGAGCAACAGAACAGACAACAAAATGGGAGTGGTGATTCGACTGAGACTCATTCCCACACTGAACAGAGCCACCATTTCGTTGTTGCGGTTCAGAGTTGAAAGAGCAAATAGAGCCCCCAGCAAACACGCCACAGGCAGCATTCGGTGGGCAATTTCAGGAAGACTGGCGATATAGTACTGGATCACTGCGGATCCTGCGACTCCGGGATAACTCACCAGGGTACTCATGGCGTCCACAGCCAGAAAAATGGTACAAAAAATCAAGAGCCCAGCTGCAAAATAAGCCCAAAATAGTCCTGCGATGTAGCGATCGATCTTACCCAGCATATTTTCAATCCTAAGCTTATTGCTTCTCTTGACTTCCGTCTTCCGAAAATGTTGACTTGAAGAATATGGCTTTACGCGTCTTACTGGCAGATGAAAGTTCCACCATCAAAAAGGTGATGCAGTTAGCACTTCAGGACTTTGGAGTCGAAGTGAAGGCTGTTCCTATTGGCTTGGATGTTCTGCAAGTTGCAAAGAGCTTTCAGCCTGATATTGTTTTTGCCGATGTCCTTCTGGCGAAGAAAAATGGCTACGAAGTTTGCTCTGAACTCAAAAATGACTCTGTCTTCAAAAAAGTGCCTGTGGTTTTGATGTGGTCAGGTTTTATGGATATCGATGAAGCCAAAGCCAAAAGCTGTGGTGCCAATCGCCGACTTGAGAAACCTTTTGATGCTGACACTCTTCGCGGGATTGTTCGGGACCTGGTCCCCCAAACACAGACGAACGAGATTTCTCAGTTTCTTTCTTTTCCTGATCTTCCCCCGATCGTGGAAGATCAAAAACAGTCTCCTGCCGATAAACCCGCAGCCATTGAACTTGTGGATTTGAAATCTTCTTCCAACGCAGTCACTGCTTCACCAGCGGAGACTTTTCCCATTGAGGACTACGAAGAGGATGAGTTTCAACAAGTTCCTCTCCCCAAAGCCCCCCCAAGCTCGACGGGACAAAAATCTCAGTTCATCAAACAGTCCAACAACTTTTCAGCTCCAGCTCAAAAGGAATCTTGGTCTCACCAGAGCCTGAATCAATTTAAGATCCAACTTCCAACTGAGGATTTTGGCTCTGATCTCGAAGAGATTGATTTGGACAAGACGACAATCGCGATCAGCAGCTCTGATGAAGAAGTGGCTCTCACAGATTTGACCTCAAAGACGGCCAAGGCGGTGGCAGAAACTGTTTCGCAAACATTGTCGCAAAACCTGACCTTGCCAAAAGTCAGCGACACGCAAACTGAGCTTATGGCTCGTGAGGAAGCTCGCGCCGTCATCCAAGAAATTGCTTGGAAAATTCTGCCTGACATTTGCGAGCGCGTCGTTCGTGAAGAACTCCAAAAACTACTTAAAGAGGCTGAACGTCTGTAGTAGCTTCTGGGCTCTATGACACTCTTAGAACTTATCAAAGCTGCGCTTAAAGAAGATATGCCCCATGGAGATTTAACGACGGAGAGCCTTGCTCTCAAACCTCGCCAAGGCCGGGCTAAACTCATCGCCAAACAGGATCTCAAACTTTCAGGCACTGCCGCTTTCGAACAGACAGTGCATGCCCTAGAGCCCAATGCAAAATTGAAATGGCATTTTGAAGAGGGTGACTCGGTCATCAAAGGACAAATTCTCTGCGCTCTTCAAGGGGACTTGATCCAGATCCTCAAAGCCGAGCGTGTGGCTCTCAATTTCTTGATGCACTTAACAGGTATTGCCACTCTCACTTCACAGTTTGTGGCCAAAGTTGCCCACACCAAAACCAAAATCCTCGATACAAGAAAAACTCTTCCCGGCTACCGAGAGCTCGAAAAAAGGGCGGTGGTTCATGGTGGGGGTCATAATCATCGGATGAATCTTTCCACAGCGATTCTGATCAAGGACAATCACATTGCGGTGATGGGTGGGATTGCGAAAGCCGTCGAGAGAACTCGCTCTCACACCGATGCGGCCATTGAAGTGGAAGCTCGGACCATCGAAGACGTTAAAGAGTGCGTTGAACAAGGGGCTCAGAGAATTCTTCTCGATAATATGAACAATGATCTTCTTGGCCAGTGTTTAGAGGTCATCCCAGATCATATTCAAACAGAGGCTTCAGGCAATATGAGCCTCGATCGCGTAGCCAATGTGGCGGAATTAGGCGTAGATTTTATCAGCGTGGGAGCCCTGACTCACTCAGCTCCGAGTGCTGATATTTCTTTGATGTTTGATTGGGAGAATCCATAGAATGAATTTTTTGGTGGGACAGAAGACCGCAGAGTGGGCCGCTAAATCAGGAGTTCCAGCTCATTACTTTAAGGAAGTCACAAGCACGAACACTTTGGCTAAAGATTCTCCCTTCAAATCGACTCCTGCACCTGAAATTTATGTCACTGAATTTCAAACGGCAGGTCGAGGCCGCAACCAGAACACTTGGCAGTCAGCTCCCGGAGAAAGTCTTCTCAGCTCCTGGGTCTATCACTCCCATCAAGCTCGGCAGCCCGTGCTGAGTCCCCTCGTAGGACTTGCCTTGTACCGAGCTCTTCAAGCCAGCTTTCCATTTATTTCTTTTTCTCTGAAAGCTCCCAACGATATCTATGCAGGCCACCAGAAAATTGCAGGCCTCTTGATTGAGAATGTGATTGAGGGTCGCAAAAACAAACTTGTGATTGGATTAGGACTCAATGTCTTCTCGGCACCAGAGTTAAGTACGGCCACGTCACTTCAAAAAGAACTTCGATCGCACGGCGTTCATCACTTGCACGAAGAAGCGTGGTTTGATTTTCTCGATCGATGGACGCTCGAACTGGGCAGTGTGGTGGCGCAAAACGCAGGAACTTTGGGCCAGCTTCAACAGACGTCTTTGCTGTTTGCTTTGAACAAGAAACCAGATCTCACGGCCCCTTACACTCAAGCTTCCGAAGTCGGAAGCTTACAGCAATCCGGTCAGTGGATTTCTTGGTCTGAACTCTAAGGAGAACACATGGCTCTCACTTTTACTCCACAAGATGATCTTGGAAAAATTCTGCCAAGTTTCAAACTCAAATCCCTCGATGGCCGCTGGATCACTGATCAAGATCTTCCCGTGGCCAAAGCTTGGCTTTTTATGTTCATTTGCAATCACTGCCCCTATGTCAAAGCCTTGGAAACTCGTCTCCTCACCTTATCAAGGGATCTCAAAGCCTTAAGCGTTGAAACCATCGCGATCTGCTCCAATGATCCTGTTGAATACCCGGAGGACAACGAAGCGGCTCTCAGAGAGCATTGGACCAATTTAAGAAAACCTTATTGGCAATACTTGCATGACCCCGATCAAACAGCGGCACTTCAGTTTGGGGCTGTTTGCACGCCCGATTTTTTTCTTTTTAATGCAGACCGAGTGCTCGTTTATCGTGGACGCTTGGATGATTCTTGGAAAGATGAGACTCAAGTCAAACACCGTGAACTTTTCGAAGCCGCTCGCGAACTGGTGACCCATGGACAGGTGAACCGAATTCAAAAACCATCCATGGGCTGCAACATTAAATGGAGCTCACGATGATTAAACATCTCATTTTTGCTTTGCTCAGTGGATTTATGCTCTTTGGAGCCTATGTCTATTTTCATCTGGGTGCCTATAAATCTCCGACCATTGCTGAAATTTCAGGTCCTGAGTTCCGGCTCCTCGCTAAGGAACACCAAGGTGCTTATCACAAAATCAATTCAGTAATTACAGAAGTAGAAACTTGGGCCAAAGAAAAAGGATACAGCTGCAAATTGTCTTTTGGGCGATACCTCGACAATCCGGAAACCCAAGAAGAAGGTCGTTTGCGCTCCGAAGGTGGGTGTGTGATGGAAGCCTCTGAACAGTTCCCGGAAAATCTCCCCGAGGGACTTAAAGCACTCACACTCCCGGCTGGACAAAAATATATTCAGGCCACTTGGGATGGTAGTCCTGCTATTGGGCCTTCGAAAGTCTACGGTCCGGTCCAAGACTTGATGTACCAAAAAAAACTCCGCCCAATGGACGGAGTTTTAGAGATCTATGAAATTCTGAATGAGAAAGAAATGGTGACAACCTATTTCTTTCCTTACTCGCAGTAACTACTTATAACTGACTCAAAATCCTGTCCCTGGTCTCTGCTACCGCCTCAATGGAGCCAACATTTACTTATGAAATCTGCGTGTTCGTTGGTGATTTCTGTTTCTTGTAAAACAAGAAACAGAAATTCCGTCCGATTTCCCCTTTTTCT
>JBKCXY010000068.1:0-19294 GCA_046315835.1 Pseudobdellovibrionaceae bacterium
GCCTGAGCGTTCCACAAACTGACTCAAAATCCTGTCCCTGGTCTCTGCGACCGCCTCAATAGAGCCAACATTTCCTTATGAAATCTGCGTGTTCGTTGGTGATTTCTGTTTCTTGCAAAACAAGAAACAGAAATTCCGTCCGATTTCCCTTTTTTCTCTAGAGAGTTAGGTAGTTAGAGGACGGCGTTCTGCTGAAGGGACAGGATTTTGAGTCAGTTTTTGAGCTGCCTATGGATTTCCTGGAAATTTGTCGCTTTTCGGGGCGTCGAAGTCTCAGGCAGCAGGAGGGTCAGAGCTCAAGACCGGCTTGCGTTAAGACTTGGAAAGAAGGCTCAAGTTTGATAACGCGTAAAGTCATTGTACAAATAAACTGTGTCATTTCAATAGGTTGTATTTAGTCCACAGTCTTGCAGTGAGAGCGAGGAGGGCCTAGACTTAAGGTCGGGCTGGAAGGAGTATCGTGGTTTTTCATATACGCCGATGCCATGTTTGTGGAGAGACGAACCAAGAAGAAAACTCAGCGATTCGCCGCTGTTCCCATTGCGGGAAGCATCTTGCACCCTTCTATTATTTCGATGAAAGTCGAATGGAAGGGCTGTCCACGGAAGGGGTTCATTGGAGTCAGTGGAAGGAAGTGGCGCAGTACAACCCGTTGTGGGGGTTGAGTACTTACTGGGAAACAAATCCTCAGGAGTCTTAAGTTCAAGGAAAGTGATCGCATGAAAGTAGCTGCATGAAAGTAACTATCGAAGATATTCAACGAGCTCGAAAAGTTCTTGAGGGAATTATCAAACGAACAGAAGTTGATAAGTCTTGGAGTGCTTCTGAGCTTGTGGGCTCAGAAGTCTTTTTTAAACATGAGAACCAGCAATTTACCGGAAGCTTTAAGTTGCGCGGGGCCTATAACAAAATTTCAAATCTCAGTGAAATGGAAAAGCGAAAAGGGGTTGTTGCAAGCTCAGCGGGGAATCACGCTCAAGGTGTTGCGCTGAGTGCGAGCAAGGCGGGTGTGAAATCAGTCATTGTCATGCCGACAACCGCGCCTCTCGTGAAAGTGCAAGCGACGAAGAACTACGGAGCTGAGGTCATTTTGCATGGGGAAATTTACGATGAAGCTTACGAAAAAGCGCGAGAGCTTGAAAAGACCGAAGGCTATACTTTTGTTCATCCTTATGAAGACCCTTGGGTGATTGCTGGTCAAGGTACGATTGGACTCGAGGTCATAGAAGCACTGCCGGATTTGGATTCCATCATTGTTCCGATCGGAGGCGGAGGCCTGATTAGCGGCATTGCCACCGCCGTCAAATCCATCAATCCAAAATGCAAGATTATTGGAGTTCAGTCAGACCAAGCTCCGGGGATGGAAAAGCTGTTCCACCATCAAGCCGTGGAGCTCAAACAGAAAACCATTTCGACAATTGCTGACGGGATTGCGATTAAAAAACCAAGCCCCGTCATGTTCGCCAGTTTCATTGAAAGACTCGTAGATGAAATTGTCACAGTTTCTGATGACGAAATCGCTGATGCGATTGTTTTTCTCCTCGAGCGAGCCAAAACGGTCGCCGAAGGATCGGGGGCCGCGGGTGTTGCAGCTCTTTTGAATCGCAAATTGGATCTGGGCAAAAAGACCTGTGTCCTCCTTTGTGGAGGAAATATTGATTTAAACATCGTGGCCAAGATCATCGAGAAAGGACAGATTCGTCGAGGGCGCTTGATCGAGTTATCAGTCGTCGTCGATGATATGCCAGGAAATCTCAATAAGCTCACACAGGTGATTGCTGGCCTTGGGGCCAACATCATGCAAGTTCATCATGATCGAATTTCTCACGGACTTTACCTGAGAGAAACTCGTATCGAACTTGTTTTGGAAACTAAAAATTGGGAACATATCGAACAAATTCGTGCGGCTCTTGTCAAAGTAGGCGCTCGCTTTTAATCATGACTTAGAAGCCGTGACCACCAGCGCTGCTAACAATGAGGCGAGAACCTTTGCTGATTTTCATATGACCTTCTATCTGATCCAAACTGGTTCGAGTTTTGCCATTCTCAATCAAGATGATTTCAGCGCCTTGGCCTGAAAGGCCAGCTTTACCTGCAATCTTATTCGAAGGTAGAATCCAGTTCAGTTGAGCCTCTTCAAGAAGTTCATATTCTTTAATGACACCATCGCCGCCGCGGAATTTCCCTTTTCCTCCAGACTGAGCTCGGATCCCCACATGGTGAATTCGAATGGGAAATCGGCGTTCAATTTCTTCCACTGAATTTTGCAGGCGATTTCTTGTCCAAAAATGAAGAGCATCGCTCCCATCGCCCAAAGAGGAGGCGGAAACTCCTGATGGGAGAACATCAAAAAAACTTTGCTGGTTCTTAAACTCAAGACTGAGCATCAGGGGCGATGAAGCCCCGAGGTTAATTTTTCTGTGAGGCATAATTTCACAGAGTCCCTGAATCACAGTGCTGGCCACCATGGCACAACCTTCGGTCATCCCTCGGAAAGTGGGGCTCGGGTATTTTGAATTGAGAAGGCATCCGAGAGGTGTCGTGACCTCCAAGTATTCCAGAGTGGCTGAGTTCACAGGAATTTCTGTCTTTAAAAAAGCTTTAAAGGCTCCGAAGCAAGCGCCAATGGTTGCAGAATCTGTCAGACAGATGCGCTGGCTTGGCCCTGTCCCTGAAAAGTCGACGGAGAGCTGTTGATTCTTGAGTGAAAGCTTAAGTTTGATCACTTCTCCAGTTTCAAGTTTCATTTCAACTTTTGATTCACCTTGAGCGACTTCTGAGAGGAGAGCTTCCAGATAAGCTCGGCTGGCTTGCAAATAATCGCTCAAATTGGATGATTTGAGAAGCTGGCTCCGAGAGTTCTGCAGGAGTGACCAGGTTCTCACTTTTTGAAGAATTTCTGGAATCAATGAATTCAGCCGTTGTTTCATGGTGGGTGGGCACTGAGGGTGAGAATAAATGGCCTCAGCGATCAATTGATTCATCTCAAATTTCTGAACCAAGGGAGTTGGAGGAATTCGTAAGCCTTCTTCTTCAAGCTTTTTGGACATGACAAGTTTAGGGCGAAAGCCTGTCCGAACAACCCAGCTAAATCCTCCTGCCAGGCCCACCACAAACGTCATCATCGAAAGTGTTGAGCCACCTGAATAAGGATCATTGAGGAGAACCACATCCCCCTCTTCGAGGGAAAAGTATTTCACAACAGTTTGAGCAGCGACTCCCAAAGTTCCGATATCTGCCAACGTCTCATATCGTAATCCTAAAGTTTGGTGATCGGGGCCCAGCAGAGCTGAGCTATCTCCATACTCCAGCCAATCCGCAATAAACTCTTGGAGCCACTCTGTCTGCATGGATTTCATGACTTCGCACCTTTCTCGCAGAGGGAGGCACTGACAGCAGCTCGAGTGGCGGAGTGTGAATCGAGAACCCAATCGAAGCTAGGAGCTTCAGCCTGCAGCAAGGGGAGCATAGGCTCTGCCCAAAAACCTGTCACAAATAGGGGGCCCTCTTGATGCAAAGACCTCACTTCATCCACGAGTTGACCCACAATTCTGGACATAAATTTTTTGGAGAATTTTTCTAGATTGAGTGAGGAGAGATCAGGGGAGTTCTTGATAAAAGCAGTCATCGTATTTTGCCATTTCTTTCTTCCCGAATCTGTCATTGTTGAAATCTCAAGACCGAGCTCTTCCGTTAACAAATCATACAAGAGCGGGCGAACTCCGCGTCCGAAAGTCATGGGCCCTGGTTCAAAGCTGAGCTCTTCTCGGCTGATGCCCAGTCCTGAGGACGAGTGACGAATCACTTCGCAAGAAGGCTGCAGTCTGAGCCGATGAAAGCGAGGGTTCTGTGATCGAATTCGCCCCCAAGGGCTTTCCCAGAACTCTTGTTCTCTTTGGCCATCAATAAAAAACCAATTTTCAAGTTCTAAAAATAGAACAGACTGTGAAGCCTCTGTTCGAGATTGAAGGAGGGGATAAGTCCAACCATGAAGTGTGGAAGCATAACTTTCCGGATCCGGAAGAGTGAGGCGCCCGCGGTCCATCCAAAACAAGATTTCATTTTCGGGAAGGTCAAATCCCTTCTTAAGCTCCTCTCGCAGCTCTTCGAACGAGCCGGCAAAACAGGCACTGAGAAGATTCTCTTTCCAGGCGGGCATTTCATCCAGGGAAGGTTCGATCCTCGCTGTGGAAAAAACCTGGTATCCCAGTTCGGCAAAGTAGGATTTCGCCCGATTCTGATGTTCGGGGTTTGTGTGTGAATGAAGAAAATTAATCACCACTTTATTGACTTCCATCAGTTTCAATTTTTCATGGATGGGCTCTAAAGACTTGAGATCAAGGCTTTGCAGAATTTCTCCGTGCGAGGAAATCCTTTCCGGTACGCCAAACACGAGATCCTGAGATGCGAGCGGATCTTGTCTCAGTGGATTCAATTCAAAATAATGTGGTCTGGTGGGTTGCCGAAGGATCGGCCAAGTTTCAAATCCTTGTGTGACAATCTGAGCGACAGTTCCACCCAACTTTGAGCCCAGAATCTTTTCAAGAAAACGAGAGCTCACTTGAATTTTGACAGGTTTTAATTGAGTTTCTTCCAGAAATTTTTTGATTCCTGCCGAGAGGGTGGTCTGAGGCAGATAAAAACGTTTAAAAGCTTTGAGCTCTTTCTTCTCCGTCAGTGCGATTTCGACAAAAGAAGGCCCGAGACTGACTCCTGCAATAACTGGCACGGCAAACTCCCTCAGAATGCGAAAGAATTGATCTTAGCTAAAGCGGCGTATTAAAAAAAGAGGTTTTCATCTCGACAATCCGCGTGGAAATTTGGCAAAAGAGAGGGGCGGAGGCGGAGTGAAAGTATCCAGTGAAATATTGAGTTTGGTTCCTTACAAGCCCGGGAAGCCCATCTCTGAAGCACAGAGAGAGTACGGACTGCAGTCGGTGATTAAGCTGGCCAGCAACGAGAACCCATTGGGCCCATCGCCGAAAGCGCTGAGTGCTGTTGAAAAAGCATTGAAGAATCAACATTTGTATCCGGACCCCTCTTGCTATGAACTTGTGCAATTAGTTTCCCAAAAGTGGTCGATCTCTACAAAAAATGTGGCCATTGGTAATGGCTCAAACGAAATCATTGATCTCCTGATTCGCATCTTCTGTGCTCCAGGGGAGGCCATCCTGACTTCCAAGGCCGCTTTTGTGGCCTATCAGGTTTGTGCGCAAGCAGCGAGAGTGAAGCGTTTTTTCACTCCGCTCAAGCCGGACTTCACTCTGGATCTCGAAGCCATGGCGCAATTTCTGCTCGAGAACCCAGAGCGGGGCCAAGTGAGAATTGTCTTCATTCCCAATCCGAACAATCCCACGGGAACCTATGTGGGCCGAGACTCTGTTGAGCAGTTTCTGAGAAAAGTAAAAAATGTTCCGGATCTCTTGATTGTTTTTGACGAAGCTTACAATGAGTTTGTCCGTGCTCAAGATTATAGCAGTGCTCAAGAATTTATGACTCAATTTCCCAATGTCATTGTCATTCGAACTTTCTCAAAAGCTTATGGCCTTGCGGGCTTTCGACTCGGTGTATTACTTGCGCCTGAGTTTGTGATCGACCTTTTCAATCGAGTCAGAAACCCGTTTAACGTCAATGATTTGGCTCAAGTTGCAGCCGTGGCGGCACTTTCTGATGAGGACTTTCTGAGGCGCACTCAGCAAGTCACATGGGATGGGTTGGATCAGATTTATCAGGGACTCAATGAACTGGGTCTCAAATACGTTCCTTCGCAGGGAAACTTCGTCCTGTTTGACACTCAGAGAGACGTGGTACAAGTTAATGAAGCTCTTTTAAAAAGAGGCGTGATTTTGAGGCCTGTATTGAATTATGGGTTTCAAACGCACATGCGAATGAGCGTGGGAACTCAGGAAGAGAATCAGAAGGCTCTTCAGGCACTGCGAGAAGTTCTTAAAGAAGTAAAGCCAAAGTGATGGAAGTATGGAAATGGGTAGAGTAATTACAATCGACGGACCTGCCGCGTCCGGAAAAACTTCAGTGAGTTGCGAACTGGCTCGTCGACTTGGCTGGAACTGGGTCTCCACAGGAGCCTTCTATCGAGGTCTCGCCTACGCAGCAAAGAGACTCAAGCTCAACTTAGATGACGAACGTGAACTGAGTCAGCTTTCAAGAAGCGATGCTTGGAAAGTTGAAATGACAGAATCCCGCACTCGGGTGCTTTTTGGTGACGAAGATGTCACAGATCTTATTGCTCACGAAGACATCGGGAATATTGCTTCTAAAATTTCTCATTTTCCTCAGGTGAGACAAAGCCTCCTCGAGGGACAAAGAGATTGTCGCGAACGAACAGAGGGTCTCGTTGCCGAAGGACGAGATTGCGGGACTGTGGTCTTTCCCGATGCCGAAATTAAAATTTTTCTAACAGCAAGGTCTGAGCACCGGGCTGAGCGCCGAGCGAAAGAGCTAGGACTAGAAAAAGAAGACATGGCGAAAGCTCCACATCTTCGAGATCAGCACGACTCGACAAGAACAACTGCGCCGTCGTCGGTGCCTGATGCTGCGCTCGTGGTGGATACTACAGAGATGTCTTTTCAAGAAGTGGTCCAGGCCATCGAAGACTTCGTCAAAAAACGCCTTTAGATTTGGTGAAGCTTTTGTCTTGAGGTTAAAACTTTTGTTAAGAACCAAATTTTTCTCACGGGGAATGGGTTTCAAGGCGATAGGATCTGCAGAGGTCCTTATGAAATTTGATTCTAAAAAAGTCATTATTCTCGTTGAAGACAACATAGATTTCGCTGAAACGGTCAAAGAATTTATCGAAGATGCTACTCACTATCGGATCCTCCATTTTAAATCAGGTCGTCCCGCTCTGGCTTATCTCGACGAGCGGTCCTCAGGTGTGGTTGGCATCTTTTCGGATCTCATGATGAAGGATATGGATGGGATTGATTTTCTTTCTCGATTGAGAAAAAGCTCTCATTATTCCCACCTCCCGTTGATCTTTATTTCGGGGACAGAGCCCATGGTTTTCCAGAACCTACTCAAGCCTCATCAATTTGCAGCCTTTCTTCAGAAGCCCATTGATTTTGTCCGCATGGTGGATCTCATCAAGAAACATTTTGAAGAGCCCCAGAAAGCTGCCGGTTAATCTGCAGATCGAAGCGGCCGCTCAAGCCCAGAATGGGGCTACCTCAGAGATTCGAACTGTGTTCCAAGGAATTGACGCAGGATCACGCCAAGTGACTGATTATGCAGAGAAATTATCAAAATCTTCACACACACAATGGGTCACGAATCCCAAGTCCTCAAGGGCTTGTGGATCAGCTTTCTGACAAAAAAGCCGCTTAAAAAGGCCGCAAAAAAAGGGTTCCCCAGAAGATACCTTTTGACTTTATTCTGGGGCCCCCTATAAATACCTTCAACTCGCTTTCTAAAATATCAAAATGACTATCGTTTTGGTCAAAATCTAAAGTGGGAAAATAACAGAGTTTCGCAGGGTTTTTGAGGGCGATCTGGACAATCGCATTTGAAAAGACTGGCCTGAAATTCTACAGGAGGTCACAAATTGTATATTAGTAAATCACTTAACAAAGCTCAGCTTGAGAAACAAAAGGTCCTGGCTTTCCTTGACCAAGCTGACAAAGACGTTCCAGCTAATCCAGGCTTGGACGCAGAAAAAGTCGGTGGAGATTTTGAAACATTGTTCACGCAGTCCATGAGCGAACAAGATTTCAAAATTGGGGATGTTGTCACTGGGTCAGTCGTTGAAGTCCAAAGCGATTATGTCTTGGTTGATATCAATTATAAATCTGAAGGTCTGATCCCCATCAATGAATTCCGCGTGGTTGACGGTGTTCGTTCAGTGAAACCTGGCGACAAAGTGGAAGTCTACATCGACCGTATTGAGAATGAAAACGGCATGATCGGTCTCAGCAAAAACAAAGCTGATATGATGAGAGCATGGACCGACATTTCGAAAGCGGCAGAAAACGAAGAAGTCATCGAAGGAACAGTCATCGCTAAAGTTAAAGGCGGTTTGAGTGTTGATATCGGTGTCACTGCGTTCTTGCCCGGTTCTCAAATCGATTTGCGACCTGTTCGCAATATGGATGTCTACATCGGTAAGAAATATAAGTTCAAAGTCATCAAGTTCAACAAAAAGCGTGGAAACATCGTTCTTTCTCGACGAGCTCTGCTTGAAGAAGAAAGAGATACTCTCCGCACTCAAACACTCGATGCAATCAAAGAAGGTTCTATCGTTCGCGGTAATGTGAAAAACATCACTGATTACGGTGCTTTCATTGATTTGGGTGGAATGGATGGATTGCTCCACATCACAGACATGAGCTGGGGCCGTGTAAAGCATCCTTCTGAGATCTTGAATGTTGGCGATGAAATCGAAGTTAAAGTTCTGAAATATGACTCTGAAAAGGAGCGCGTTTCTTTGGGACTCAAGCAACTTCAGAATGATCCTTGGGAAGGCGTTAAAGCTGTATTCCCAGTCGGTGCGAAAGTAAAAGGAAAGATTGTTTCCTTGGCTGAGTACGGAGCATTCGTTGAGTTGGCTGACGGTATCGAAGGCTTGATCCACGTTTCAGAAATGAGCTGGACAAAGCGCGTGAAGCATCCTTCACAAGTTGCCAATGTGGGTGACGAAGTGGAAGTGCAAGTTCTCGAAGTGGATCTTGAAAACCGCCGAATTTCTTTGGGCATGAAGCAATTGCAGCCAAACCCATGGGTTGAGCTGAAGGAATCTTATGCTCCAGGAACAATCATTGAAGGCGAAGTGAAATCGGTCACTGATTTCGGCGTGTTCATTGGTGTTGAAGACGGTATTGATGGTCTCGTTCATATCTCTGACTTCTCTTGGACAAAGCGTGTGAATCATCCGAGCGAAATGTTCGCGAAGGGACAAAAAGTTCGCGCGGTTGTTCTGGGAGTCGATATCGAGAATGAAAGATTCTCTTTGGGTCTTAAACAGCTCGAAGCAGATCCCTGGTCAAATATCGAATCTAAGTATGCTGTGGGTACACAGCACTCTGTGAAAGTCACTAAAGTCGCTGATTTTGGTGTGTTCGTAGAGCTTGAGTCGGATATCGAAGGCTTGATCCATATCTCTGAATTAACCACTGAGCGAATTGCAAAAGTTGAAGACTTCTGTAACGCCGGTGACACTGTTAAGGCAGAAGTGATCAGCATCGATAAAGACGCTCGTAAGATCGGTCTTTCGTCGAAGCTCGTCAAACTCCGTGAATCAAAAGCGGATGTTGATGATTATGTCAAGAAAGCCACAAGCACTTCTAAATCAACGCTGGGAGACTTGTTCTCTGAGCAGTTGAAGAATGCGGGTAAAAAAGACTAAGTCGTCTTTTTAATTGAGATCTTTCTAAAAGGGACTGTGAGAAATCACAGTCCCTTTTTTTTTCACCTCAAACTGACAGAGAATACTGTCCTTTCATCGGAACGCCGTCCTCTAAACTCTTAATTTCTTGAAGGAAATCAGTGGATCGGAAGGAATTCCTGTTTCCAGCAAAGCTAGAAACAGGAATCACCAACGAAACTGATGAATTGAAAGTATTTACAGCTTCAATGAGGCGGTAGCGAAGAACAGGGACAGCATTCTGAGTCAGTTGTTTTTCACCTTGATCATTTTTAGTCGGGCTTTCTAAAATAGCAGCCAGGAGATAATATGCGAAAGATACTGATCTTTTTGGGGACTGTTTTTGCGGGTATGATTGCATTTCTCGTTTTGATGGGAATTTTGGTCAAATTTGCAATGAGTGGTGGGGCCATGCCCGATACGGTGGAGCAGAATTCTATTCTCCATTTGAAAATTGATGGGGTCATCATGAACGGCCATAAGTTTCTCAATCCACTGATTAAATATCGAGAGAATCCAGATATCAAAGCCATCGTGATCGAAGTGTCCTCACCCGGTGGAGTGGTGGGGCCATCTCAAGAGATGTACATGGAAATTAAGAAGACTCGTGAACAGTTTAAAAAGCCGATTGTTGTTGTTTCCACGTCTTTGATCGCGAGCGGTGCGTACTATGCTGCTGCGGCTGCAGATAAGATCTATGTGGCTCCGGGTACGCTGATTGGTTCAATTGGTGTGATCATGGAATTCGTGAATCTCGAGAAGCTTTATGACTGGGCAAAGGTTTCCAGATTTACGATCACGACGGGGAAGTACAAAGACTCAGGCGCTGAGTATCGAACGATGCGCGAAGACGAGCGCGAACTTTTTCAAAGTATGATCAATGATGTGTGGGTGCAGTTCAAAGAGGCCATTGAAGAAGGTCGCGGTCTCAAGAAGGATCTTGTTGAGCAGTATTCGGATGGTCGTGTAATGACAGGGCGTCAAGCCGTAGAGCTCGGTTTTGCTGATGGATTTGCGACGGTGGATGAAGCTTTCGATAAAGCGGCAGAAATGGCTTTTCTCGGTAAAGATTATGAGATTTTCACTCCGCCCAAAGAGCGAAAGAACTTTTTGGATTTAATCCCTGCGGAAGAAGAGGATCCCTACACCAAAGCCGCTCAGAAGTTTCTTCAGCTGGAGCTCGCGAATAAACCTCTGTACTTGATGCCAGGATACTTTTAGAAATGGCGAAGAAAAAAGGAATTAAAAAGAGTTCCAAAGCGAAGGCCAAGAACAGTTTCCCATCGAAGTCTCGGCAAATTGGCAAGTCATCAGTGTCTTTGCAGGCGGGGCAGAATATTTGGCCCCTGGAGCGTGATGTCCTTTTTCGACCGGATCGTTTTAAATACGTGAGAAAAGTGATTGAACCTCAAGGCTGCGTTTTTTGTGCGGCGGCTGGAAGTGATCCCAGCGTGGAATCATTGTGTTTCCATCAGACGAAACATTCGATGATGATGCTGAACAAGTTTCCTTATAATTCAGGGCATATTTTAATTCTTCCTCGCCGCCATGTGGGGGACCTTACTTTGCTTTCAGATGAAGAGTATTTCGATCTTCAAAGTTTGGTTCGAACGGGGTTTCACTTGCTGAATCAGGTCTATCGTCCTGGAGGGCTCAACTTTGGTCTGAATCATGGGGCCGTGGCTGGAGCAGGTATTCCGGATCATTTGCACTACCATTTGATCCCAAGATGGTCTGGGGATCTGAATTTTTTTCCGTTAATTGCCGAAACGAAAGCTGTGATTGAGAGCCTTGAGCAGAGCTTTGAGAAGCTCAGCCTTGGGATGAAAGAACTTAGTCAGAGCTAGGAGAGATATGAACCGCTACCAACAACCTCAGGTTCAATGGTCGATCACGCCAACTGTGAAATGGCTTATGATCTTGAATGTTGGGATTTGGTTTGTCTTTCAGGTTCTTGCTGAGAAGTTTTTTGGTCTGCCGTTTTCACAGTGGTTTGCACTTTTTCCTTCTCAAGTTCTCTTTGATTTCTATGTCTGGCAGCTCTTTTCTTATATGTTCCTCCATAGCTACTCTGTCTTTCATATCTTCTTTAATATGCTCTTATTGTGGTTTGTGGGCGTTGAGCTCGAACAACGATGGGGAAAGAAAGCATTTTTGGGCTTTTACCTGATCACAGGGGTTGGAGCGGCTCTGATCTATGTGCTGGGGATGTTTGCTTATTCCTTTTATGATCCCTCAGCGACAGGCCTGATTGCTCCTGTCATGGGGGCTTCAGGGGCAATTTTTGGTCTCTTACTAGCTTATGGGATTCTCTTTGGAGAGCGCACCGTGTATGTGATGATGGCTTTCCCCATGAAAGCCAAGTACATGGTGATGATTATGGGGGCCGTCGAGTTTGCCTCGTTATTGACGGCAGATGTCAATGGAGGGAATGTGGCCTATCTGGCGCATTTAGGTGGATTAGCTTCAGGCTATCTGGCTTTATTGACTTGGACAAAGTGGCAAACGGCGTCCTGGTCTCAGAAAGCCAAGAAAAAGAAGGGGAATCTGAGGCTTGTGGTCGACAATGAAGATTCTGGAAAGACCCCCAAGTACTGGAATTAACGAACTGACCCAAAATCCTGTCCCTTCAGCAGAACGCCGTCCTCTAAATACTCAACTTTAATAAGAAAAATGGGAATCGGACGGAATTTCTGTTTCTTGCTTTGCAAGAAACAGAAATCACCAACGAACACGCAGATTTCGTAAGTCAACGTTGGCTCCATTGAGGCGGTCGCAGTGACCAGGGACAGGATTTTGAGTCAGTTTCCAAATTCATAGATGAATCATGCTGTCGAATGGCAGACCTAATTAAACTGAATACCTAGGAAAAGCAGCCCGGATCCTGCGCCGAGGGTAAAACTTCGACTTTCCTCGTCATAAGTGACCGCTACGGTACCGGTTCTCTCGACCGAGGAGTCCGCCTCAAGAACACTCTTTTGACCTGAAACATTCACTGACCAAATCTCTCGAAAAGGAACCGTGACTGAAACCGTAGATCGACTTTCGGGAAAACTTCTCACCCAAGAGGTACTCGCTCCCACGAGATAGTCCACCACAGGTTGATTCAAAAAATTTACAAACTGCACAACATCTCTATCATAAGAAAATTTTTGAAAGGCCACGGACAAGGATGCGAATTCAAAATCATATCCCGCCTGAGCCCCCCACCAATCTTGCTTCAAAGAATTATCCGCAGTTCGAGAGCCTCTTCGTGTCGAAAATTGTATCAGATGCTGGTACTGAAGACTTCCCGCCATCAATCCTATAAAATAATCGCTGGGACTCGCACTCCATTCAATTTCTCCGCCAGAAGCTGTAATTCCTTGATCAGGAGTGCTGAGATAAAGCGCCTTCATAGTTCCAGAGTAAATCTCATAAAAACCAAATTGCCCACCGCCATCAAAGCTATAATCAAGCTCTCGCTTCATTTCGCCAGTTCCACTATCCGTGTATTTAGTAGAGTTCACCGTCCCCTGGGAAAACAGTGAAAGATCGCTCCCGAGCCGTTGATTGAGTTCTTTCAGTTCAACATCAACTCCCGCTGTGAAGTATCCTCCGGAGGAAGATCCTCCCACTTCAAAATTAAAGGAGCTCCAAGCCCCTTCGCTCAACAAAACAAGCGCGAAAAAAACCTGAAAGCTCTTCATCCTCGAAGTCTCTTTCGCTGTTGGCGCTTTTTATACTGTTCTCGCATTCGCATTCTTTTCTCCAACGGCAAACTTCGATACTTTTGAATCTTTCGGCGAAAACCCTTTCTTTGGTCTGGATTCATCGACTGCCATCTTTGGAAGTTCTTCCTCACTCGCGCGCGATCTTCTTCCGGCAAAGACTTCCATTTTTGAGCTCTTTCCAAGATTCTTTTTTGTCGTTCTGGAGGCAAAGATTTAAATCGGGCATAGCGCTCTCTGAGTGCTGTTTTTTCCTCTTCACTGAGTTTCTCCCATTTTTGTTTGAAACTCTCTTTTTGAGCTTCCGACGGGGTTTCGACAGCCAAAGCCCTGCGAGTGACAAAAACACTCCCCGCAAGCACCAGAGAAGCTTTTAAAAATTGACGTCTGGATGAAACACTCATCGACTACCTCCTTCGGGGTTTTCGATTTCTTCTGCGGAAGCCTCTGCCAGTTCTTCGATCTCGATATCTTCTTCGAACAGTTCTAAATCCTGCAGGACTTGCATGTAGGCTATGACTTCTTCATCACTCACTGGAGAATTCACCTTTTGATTTTCCATTAGGTCTCTTCTTTCTGAAGTTCATCGATCATCTCGATAAACTCCCAATCCTCTTGAAGTTCAGCGATCTCAAGATCCTCTTCCATCAACAGGTCCTGATCATTCTGAGCCAGCTCATCAGACATGAGTGATCCAGAAAACTGAGGCTCACTTTCTGTTTTTCGAAAAAGGAAAATTGCCATGAGTCCTGCGAGCGAAAGCCCAGACCAAGCAAAAAACCACCGCCGACGGCGAGTGAGACTCAATTCTCGGTTCTTCTCGATCTGAGGTTTAATGATCTTAAAGATTTTTTGATCCAACTCAGGAGATGTGTCTTTCTGGAAATCTTCTTTTTTCACGACAAACCCCCTTTCTTCAGACAAAGCTGCCGCTGTTTTTTAAGGTTTTCTTTAGCTCTATGAATGAGAACTTTCACATGGGTTTCCGTGAGTTTCAATTCGTCTGCCAACTCGCGGTAGGATTTTTCTGATGAGATCCAAAGGACCAAGCAAACTCTTTGCGCCTCTGGTAATCCATCAATCCACTGGCTCAGTAAAGTCTCTTTTTGAAGCTCTGCCAACTCTTCTTCTGAATTCGATGCTCCAGGGATTTCATTCAGCAGCTCGACTTCATTTTCAGACGAAACCTCCCCAGTGGACTTTTTCTCCAGCAGATTCAAACACTGATTGCGAGTGATCTGAAGAATCCAGGCTTTCACAGGGTTATTACTGACTGAGTTATGGAGGTCCTCGAATCGGGCGGCGTTCTGAACCACTTTCATCCAAACCTCCTGAGTGATTTCCTCAGCCAAGCTCTCGGTCTGAAGAATTTTACAAGCTAACCCATACACATTTCTTTTGTACTTCTCGTACAAGTGAAGGAAGTCTTTTTCACTTCCTTCACCAATTCTTTTCAAACATTGAAGGTCAATTTTTACTTCGGTATCCATCACTCACAATAGGAGAACTCAACCGTTTGCGTTTGTCCATCCTGATTCACTTCGGCTGAACCGCACCCATTGAAGCTCACTGTGGCTGATCCCATTTTCGACCCCGAGTAGTTCACTGTCATTGAACCAGAGATCGGATGACAACAGCTGGCTGACCATTGAAGATTCGAGGGTGTAAACACAGCGGTAAATCCTGCCAAGTTATGGTTCACCTCGAGGGACCCACCATTCACTGTTCGCGAACTACGACTGAGGCCTCCACTGATTCCCAGGGGTGACAAAGTACGTACCGACAGATCATAAATTTCTCCACCACGGGGCCCTACCAATCTTGAGTGCCTTCCAAGAACGTCAAGATCATAACCTGATGCTGTTCTTGTCAATCGACCTCCGCCCCCAAAGCTGGTCCCACGATAGTCTGACTGAATAGCACTCGATAGATTCAAAGTCGCCCCACGTGGCCCTTCATACTCAAGGTCATAGCTTCGAACAACAGAGTCTCCAGCTCCCGACAACAGACATGAAGCTTGCGAATAGGTCAGCGTCACTTCCCCAGACAAGGTCACGAGACTACTTCCCAATTGGCAGGAAGAATGAACTGCTCGTCTTTGCGAAGAGGAACAACTCGAAAGTACAGCTCTCGTGCACGATCCACTGGCGATGGCTTTCTGGGGCAAAAGGGCGTCCCAGATTGAGGGAATTGTGGCTTCCGATTTCGCAAAACTAGAGCCCGCTTGATCATCGGCCATTCCTGAAATCACCGAGATTCCAGATTCTAAAGTCGCTTCAACTGGATCTACGGAAGTTTCAGAGTCATTTTTTTTAGCACAGCCAACACTTAAGCCGACCACCATTGTTGCTAAGATAAGCTTATTGTAGTTTTTCATAGTTTCTCCTTTGAGAGGTCAACCGACTCCACAGAAAAAGGTTACGTCTCATTTTGAGAAAGTTAAAAACAGAGCTTCTGATGAGGGCCTAACTCCTCAAAACCTCTTCATTAATGGATTTTATGCTTTTTGATAGGTTTTCTGAAGAATTGACCTATGATCGAAGCTCATCTTCTTCTTCGGAGGGCACCAACCCCATCATGATTTACCAGTCAGACTTGATGTGAGAACCAAAGAACATCTTTTATCGATGTACCACAAAGGAGAGGATCTCCCTGTGGAGATCCTTGTCACCTTACTTGCCGAGCTCGAGGCTCAGCTCGTGAAGCACCTTACATTTGGTTGATTTGCGATTCGATAGCGCTCGCGCGCTTTAAATTCAACTTCGCTTCACGCAGAAGTTCGATGGCCCGTTTTTGAGTGAGCCGGCCTTCTTTCATCTTTTCACACGCGATGAACTCGAGATTGTCTGTGATCGTGTAGACTGTTCTATGCTGAGGCCACAAGTTGTCTTTGTGGTTTGAGCCACCCATGCAGAGAGGGATAAAGTGATCGATTTTGTATTCGGCTCGAGTCTGGATTTTGTAGCCCAGCTTATGATTGTAATCGCGAATGATCTCTTTTTTGAGTTCTGTTTCCACATCACGATTGCAATATGGAATTCTCTCCGGATAACGATAAGAATCTGGCTTGTCGCAAGTAGAGCCAGGCGTCAGATTCAAATCTGGATTTTTTGGATAAACATCTGCCCAGGAAAGAGCAGCACTTAATAGGACTGACAGAACAAGAACGAACTGTTTCATCTATTCCCCCAAATAGTCAGGTATTTACGGCACCTGGTAGAAACACCAGCCCTTATTGCTGGCATATACTTGGAACACTCCTTATTTTTATTAGAGATGGCGCCTTTCTGTCAAAGAAGAATTTACATTTTTTTAATTTCCTGAGTTTCTCACGAGTTTCACCTCAAAAGCTGTGCTTTCTTGCGCTTCCGAAGTACTCAGAGCAACTCGGTCTCGCTCCAAGCGCAGACGACCCTCATCATCCCCAAAGGCTGCTTTGAGGAAAGCCTCACGAGCGAGAAGCATCTCTTGCTGAGACTCGTGCAGGTCAAGGTGAACAGCTTTTGCTTGGCTCTCCTGGGAAAGAAACGCCATAAGTAGAGCAATAACTCCAATTGTCTTTTTCATAGATCCCCCTGCTTCAAAGGGAGGACAATGCCTGAGAGAAATTAGGAAAATTTTTAACCGATTTTTTAGGCAGGGACTTTGCGTTTCTTGTAGCCTTTAATCTTCTCATTCAGAAAGTTCTGGGTATGGTACTTCCTTAACTTTGGAGCTTGTTCTTTACGAACATGGACATTAGCCTCGCCATTCTTTTTCAACCGTGCCAGCTGTTCCTTATAGATGGAGCCATTCTCTGGGGTGTAGAGCAAGTACTTATCGTTGTTCTTTAAATGCAGATAGAGATCGAACTCCACAGGTTGATCCGGTTCAAGGTCTTCCACATTATAGAGCACCTTCGAGATATTTGCAGAAGGCTCGAATTTTACGGGGAGCTTTTTCTTTTCAATGGGAATAAAAGCCAGCATCATTTCTGAGCTCTTAAAGAATGCCTGCTTGAGAAAATCTCCATCCACTTTGGTCCAATCTGAAAAAGAGACCGGATGAATTTTGAGATCCATCAACTCGATATCCTCTAAAGAATGACCATTTTCTCGCATATATGCAAAAAAATGGGTTCTTACTCGTTCGAACAAACTCACTCGATCGGCCGAATCGGCGGCAATGGCTGCAACTAAATAGCCTGAGAAGTTTTCAGCTGTCACCATGATCGCTGAGACATACTCGACACTCTCAGGAAGCGCCTGTGATACTGATGAGTCCACTTCGATAGAAGCTTTCTTGAGAGCTTCTTCCACGGCCTTTTCAACCTGGGATAATCTGGGATCGATATAAGCTGGCTTATCAGTTTTGTATTGAGGTTGATTGGGATCCTGACTCTTTGGTGCTGCCCCTGTCGCTGCGGTATTTCCCCAATCACTGGGAGAATCTTGAAAGTGGCTATTCCCTTGAGAAAAAGAATCTTTCCTCCCGGTGCTCACAGAAAAATCTTTGGCCTGAAGTCCCTCTTGCTTCATGATCGAATCATTACTTTGGGCTCCGGATTGAGTGAACGATCCCGAAGTGGTCTTGATTCCTTCTTGGGTGATACTGGCGCCTTCCGACGCTTTAGCTCCTTCAAATTGCATCAAGCCTGCAGGGTCCGAAGGAACTGAGTCATTCTTAAAAACCTGGGAGGAGGGTTCTTCTTCAGAATCAATCCCCGCCATCTTCATGAGATTGTCATAGGCCGCTGATCCAGTATTTCCCTCAGCACTGCTGCTTTCGCCATTGTAATCTCCAGATTCGCGAGCTTCTTTTTCTTCAAGGATTTTCTTTTGCAAAAGAATGAGCAGACGATCCAGCGCAGGACCGCTGGCTGTTTGATTGTGTTTATGATCCACATTCATCTGATCAAGAACTTTAAAAGAAGCTGAACTTTGGCTTTCAGAAATACCAATCGTGTAAAGCCCAAGAGCTTGTTTCAACAGCGCTGGGATCACATGAATTTTTTTATGTTTGTGATCAGCCGAAATGAGCACAAAATCCGGCTTATTTCGCATGAGAAAGGCCAAGCATTCCTTGAGGCTTACGCCGGACGCGACTTGCCACCCGCGATTCTTAAGAAAGGCTTCCGAGGTGGTGAGCGACCTCGCCGAGGACTTGATGATAAATACCCTACCGGGTGCGATATCCATTACTCAACTCTTCGGATTTATTTCACCAGGACCTAACTGAATTTTTACGATTCTCAGAATGAAACAAAATAATAGTGTTACCCATGTCTCCGGAACGGACCCTGGACCCACTAAAAATTGGTCTGCGCGACTGGATTTGAACCAGCGACCTCTTGCACCCCAAGCAAGTGCTCTACCAAGCTGAGCCACGCGCAGATTTTATCGGAAAAGGACTTTAATCTTTCGGATGTCTAAGATCAAGCGATCCACCTGATCTTGCACTTGATCAAATTTCGCGTGGACTTGCGTCCACTCTTTCTCTTTTTTGACTTCTTGTTTGACGAAGGACTTCAAATCTCGAATCGCCGCTCTTGCACCTTCAATCGAAAATCGATCGCGATGAAGGAGCTTACGAATCAAGTACGCATTCTCTACATCTTTACGAGTGTAGTAACGCTGATTATTGGTGGCTTTTTTTGGCTTTAAAACCTCAAACTCGGATTCCCAGTATCTGAGCACATATTGCTTAATTTCGAGCATCTCTGCCACTTCGCCAATTTTGAAACCCATTTTATCAGGAATACTTTGAATCTCAGAAATCAGCTCTTCATCACAAAGTGCTGCTGGCAATGAAATCGAGACCGCCAGAGCCTCTCCGTTTTGCGGTGGTGTTTGTCCAGGAGGGACGGCAGCTTGAGCCGAAGGACCTAAGTGCAGATCTGCAAGCTCAAACTCTTGAGTATCAATCATTGTCATCCTCATCCTGCCCAATCAAGTGAGCATATTCTTCACCATTCAGCATGGCTTTCAGAACCTGACTGGGTCTAAAGGTCAACACACGGCGAGCACTGATTTTAATTTGCTCTCCAGTTTGTGGATTTCGCCCGACTCTTTCGTTTTTGCCTCGAACGACAAAATTTCCAAAGCCAGAAATCTTCACTTTTTCGCCCTTTTCAAGTTCAGTTTTCAGAGTGTTAAAAACCAACTCGACAAGCTCACTGGCTTCTTTCTTTGAAAAACCAATTTTTTGATACACTTTTTCAACGATGTCC
>JBKCXY010000069.1:0-1783 GCA_046315835.1 Pseudobdellovibrionaceae bacterium
ATTGAGTCAGGTAGTTAGAGGACGGCGTTCTGCTGAAGGGACAGGATTTTGAGTCAGTTATTGATCATTTCCACGGCCCGCAGGTCCCATCTGCATTTTGGGGACAAACACCCTTGAAGTAACCTCCATAATCACAGCCTAGTGGGCCCAGCACCGCCGAAGTGCAATCTTCGGAATCAGCGACGAATGGATTTGGGTTTGAATTTCCACCGCAGCACGAGTTTGCAGCAGTTATATTTGGTGGAACAAATCCCGGCGGCAATATGTTGCTAGGTCCACAAATATAATAGAAAGAGAAGCCCCCAGCGTTACCTCCCCCCATACCGTCACCGGGTCCAGCATTTCCTTGCATGAAATACTGGCCATTACAGCAACCACCAAAATTTCGACTTAGGTCTGCTGGCTGACCGTCGTTGATACAAGCTGAAGGTGGCTGCGTCGTTGTTGTGGCTCCTGGACATTCCGCTGCCCGAGGGTCGTCAGTCCAGATAGGTTCAACTTCATTACCTACCAATGGGCAGGGCACTCTATTAGCCGGGCAACTCATGACCCCACTTGGTAGAGTCGGGCCTGGGTAGTACCCTTGAATGCCATGATGGTCACAATCCCACGGGCGATTGGGAGATGCACAAAGGTAAGCATGGAAGTAACACGCTATAGTACGCCCACTTGGTGGCGGTGCTGGAACCTCACACCTACTGGTGCTTGCATTCCAGATCTCAGTCGCATTTTTACAAGCGCAGTTTCCACCAGACGCTGAGACAGTGGCACCCGCGCCACCAGTGCCCACAAGCACGGAGCCTGGATAAACAGTGGCGCATGAACTACAGCCAAGGCCGCTCGAGTAATATTCATCAGCGCCAGGGCATTTGCATTCATTGTTGGGCGCAGGCAGACTTTGTCCCAGGGGTGCTGGAGAACTTGTGATCGGTTTCGCTGATGTCGGACAGGTGGCACAACTTCCACTGGCATTGATAAAGTGATCTGCCATGGGACACTTACATCCCCCATAAGTGCTGTGGCTCGCGCCAATACCGGTGTTGGTATAACTCGCAGGACAAAAACAAGTCAGAGGAGGAACTGCACCAACGATGCTAAATCCTGCTGGCCCCAGTGACGTGGCTGAGTAGTTCGGCGCACAAGTGCTCGGTGTGGCACAGGTCGAACTTACCGTATCCCAAACTGTTCCCGCAGTGGCGCATTTACATTCAGGTCGTGAGCCATGGGGTCCGCCCAGACCCGCGAGCCCAGTTCCCACAGGACAAGGCACTGTGGTGGTGGTTGCTGGAGGAACCGTGGTGGTTGGTATTGGCGCAGGAGGCGGCGCTGCCGCCGAAGTTCCTCCGGGATTACAAGAGCTCTGCGAAGCAATGACACCCAGGGTGCTAAAGCCCATACCGCCACAAGTTTGATTTTCCATAGTCTGGCAAGCCGCTGTGGCCGAGCCAAATCCTGCCAGTGGCAGTGTGCAATCCATCGGAACTTGGATAGCTTTACAAGTGGCCCGCAAAGTTTCATGGTCGATGCGTTCAAGAAGCTTGTTAGTCCCATTCAAACAAGAAAAATCATACTCTGCTCTTGAGAACAAAATACTTCCCGGAACGTTGACTTGGCTGACACGACGACTGGCCACCATTTTCCGCTGAGCTGAGTAAGTGGGATCAAGTTCTGTTTGCAGATTGAACTCAAGATGCGTACAGCGCTGAGCTGCGCAGTTCTCTCGGTAGGGGCCTGTATGCTCAAAGGTCGCAGATCCGGCGGCAAAGTACGAGTGGATGTGCTG
>JBKCXY010000070.1:0-4310 GCA_046315835.1 Pseudobdellovibrionaceae bacterium
GAAGAAAGAAGGAGCTCTTTGGGGGATGGTGCCAAATCCTCGCCACCGGATTCAGCTTTTGCATCCATGCCGTGCTCGTGCTGACGAATCTTTGCGGAAAAATGCATTTTGTCGGTCCATTTGATTTCGGATTTCATGCCGGAATCCTTTCATCCATTGTACGTCGCCAAAGTTTGGGCCACAGGGCCAACAAAAACATCAATGAGTAGCCGTAAGGCATTTTTTGAGCGTCCTCTTTTTTTGTGAGGCCCGTAAATTCCAAATTCGATCTTTGATGATGATGGGAATGAAAGCCTAAGTTGAATAACGTCCAATTGGTCCACAGATGATAGCTGTCCCAAGAGTGCTGGGGCTTCACCACTTCATAAACACCGTCTTTCAATTCTTTCCTGAGAAGGCCATAGTGTTCGATGTAATCCACCGTCTGAAGCATCAAAATGGCAACCAGGCTAATCACCATCCAAGACAAAAAGCCCGCAAATCCAAAAAGACTCACAATCAAAACCGACCAGAAGAGCATCAAGGCTCCGTAATGAACAAAACGATGCTGCCACCAAGGAGCTTGAGCGTTCTTCACTCGTTGGTTTTCGAATTCAAAACTTTTGATCCATGCCCCAAAGTACGCACGAACCCAATACCCATAGAGACTTTCGCCTTTTCTGGAGGTGGCAGGATCTTTGAGTGTCGCCACCCATCGGTGGTGAACTTCCACATGATTGATACGCCAATAAGAAAAATTCACGAGGCTGAGAAGAAACACGCCTTCTGCCCGCGACCACTTTGATTCACGGTGAATCAGCTCATGAGCCGAATTGATGCCGACAACCCCCATCATCATCCCGCAGGACAACAGACTGCCAGCGACTTCCAGGGCACTTTGAGCGCTTCCAAAAATCGTCGATTGAAAAGTGCAAACCAGCAGAAACAAGAGCACAGGAACTCCGCTGTGAAGAGAAATTTCTGCGAGTACCTGCGTGGGCCGATCCTGAAACTCGGGCTCAATGCTTTTAAAAACATAATCCAGCATTGGATGCAGAGCGAAAGTAATGATGACTCCCAGCCACGCGAGCCAGCCCCCACTGAGGACTCCAAAAGCTGTCAGAATTGCAAAAACATGAGGCAGAAAATAACCCATAGCAAAATGCTAATTCAGAAATAGCGCAGCGTCACTCAAGAGCCTTGAAATTCATAAAGCCGGTGACAAACTGCATTCTGAAATGAAATACTCCCAGGCATGAATTTTCACTGGAGTCTCGCACTGTTAGTCGGCTTATTGATAGGATCTGCTTTAGGTTTTTTAGCCTATCGCCTTTATCGAAATTGGATCCGCAATACGGCTGAAGAAGAAGCGACGGAAATCGTCGGCGATGCCAAAGCTGAACTCGAACTGCAAGAACTCGAACACAAGGAACAAGTGCAAGAGATCGAGCTGGAACTTTGGACCAAAGAAGAGCGCGAGCTTCTGAAAACGGAAGAGCACATTGCGGAGCTCGAGGAAATTTTCTCGGAGAAAAAGCAGAAGTCCGACAATGCCTATTCGCAAGAGCGCCAAAAGCTTCTTTCCTTAGAAGCAGATGTTGTGACGCAAGAAAAGAGAATCCAAGCCCAAGAAGAAAAACTCTCCCAGATCAAAAAGCACATGAAGGACCTCAATCAAGATTTTGTGAGCCGCCTCAGTGAAAGAACAGCCTTGAAACGGGAAGACGCCGCCAAATTGGTCGAGGAAGACCTTCTGCGCGAGGCTCAAAGACGGGCGTTAGCTATTGCCGAGCACATGGATGAAGAAGCCAAAGAACACTCCGAATTCAAAGCGAAAGAGATTCTTGAAAAAGTGCTGGGCCGATTTCAACGCGCCTACAGTGCCGAGCGAGGAATTCCATCGGTGTATTTCGAAGCCCCGGAACAAAGAGATATCCTCGTTGATAAAGCCGGCGAAAATCTCAAAGCCATCGCGGAGCTCACCGGCTGTGATGTTTATTGTGAAGAAGGCATGACCATGGTGGGTGTTGCGGGTTTTGACCCTGTCCGCCGAGAGCTCACCAGACGGGTGCTCGAACGCTGCTTGAAAGAAAAGCGCCCGGTGAATGTGGACTTCATCAAAAGAGCCTACGAAAACATTAAGCGAGAACTGCTGGCAACCATTAAACGAGATGGTGATTTGCTCGCCAAAGAGCTTCGCCTCGATGGCCTCAATCCCGAAATTCGCCAAATGATGGGTTCCCTCCGCTACCGCTATTCGTTCACTCAAAATCAGTATTTTCACTGCGGCGAAGTGGGCTGGCTCTGTGGACTTTTGGCTTTAGAGCTTAGAACTGAGGACTACAAAAAAGCTCGCAGAGCAGGCATGCTCCACGACCTTGGAAAAGCCATGGACCACGAACTTGAAGGCGGCCACGCCGTGATTGGTGCGGACTTCATTCAAGCCCGTGGTGAAGCCGCAGACATCATCCATGCCGTGAAGGCCCACCACTATGATGAAACACCAGCCACAGATTTAGCCTTCCTCGTGATTGCTGCCGATGCGATTTCCGGCGCTCGCCCCGGAGCTCGACGAAGCACGGTGGAATCCTATAACCAAAAAGTGACCGAGCTTGAAAGTATCGCGAAAAGCTTTGATGGGGTCACCGACTGCTACATTTTGAACGGTGGTCGCGAAGTGCGCATGATGGTGAATGGAAAACGTGTTGACGACGCGGGCGCACTTAAAATCAGCAAAGAAGCGGCCACTCGCATTGAAGCTGAACTTTCTTACCCAGGACAAATCAAAGTGGTGGTCGTTCGAGAAACCGTGGTTTCCGAGTCCACTCGTGCCCTTGGATAATTCCATTTTTTAAAGCGTCTCATTTTGAGACACTCTTTTTTGTGCAGCTCAGTGCCAAATTTGCGCACCTCATTGTCCACTCTCAATTTAACAGGATCTGAACTTGGATGAGGTCACTTTGGCCTGGTACGTTTCTTCCATAAGAAGGCCTTGAGGGAGTCAATATGTACAAATTTACACCGACAACTTTGGCTGAAACGAAGTACCTATCCATCATCTCCGGTCTATTGACCTCTGATCGAATTGAGCTCTACCACCAGGCCTCAGATGACCCCAGTCGCATTGGTTTTGACGGCATGATCACACTCACCGGCCAAATCCATGGCCGAACCGTGGGGCTTGTGGTTTCAGATTTTCGCGTGGCTGGCGGAAGTTTCTCAAAGAAAAATTCAACTCGAACCGGTGAATTCATTCGTCATATGGGGAAAATGAAAATTCCTCTCGTCTTTGTCATCAACTCTTTGGGTGTTCGCTTCATGGAAGGCCGAACTGTCTTTGATGATGCTTTTTCGATCATTTCTGACCTTTACTCTTATCGACAAGAAAATATGCTCATCACCGTAGGGCTTGGAAAAGCCTTGGGGATTGGAGCTCTGTTTTTTGCTCAAGGGCATTACCGAATCGCCCTTGAAAACGAAACTCAGCTCAATCTCACTGGCCCTGAAGTGCATAAAAAGTTCTTTGGGAAAGTCGATGCTGATTTTGCCCAGTTCACTTTGGCAGATCATCAATTTCAAGTGAACTCCCTGATCCATGAAGTGCTTCCGAGCTCTGAGATGATCTATCGTTCCGTTCAAGATCTCATTGGATTTGTCTCTTCCAAAGAGAGCTCCAGACCTCAAGCTCTTTCTAAAGTTTTCTCCAATGAAACGGAAACTGGCGCTCAAATTCTTCGCTCTCAAGAATCTGAAAAACTCAAAGAACTTGAACTTCAGATGGGCGATGAAGTGCTCGAACTCTTCCCTCAACTTTCGCCCATTGCTCGCATTTATATCGGGAAATTTTTAGGCGCTCCGGTTGGCTATTTGATCAATCCCCCGTCCCACCCGAACAACATGCTGACAGTAAAAGCTGTGGATAAATGTTTAGCCGCCATGGACCTTTTTAAAGCCCTTAAACTTCCCGTGGTCACAATTCTTGACTGTCCCGGTGGCGATCCTCGCAAAGCGGAAAGTGATAAAGACGCCATCATGAAAATGATTGAGCTCGCGCACTCGATGATCTCTTACCCATTTAACAAAATGGGAGTGATTAACGGACGCTGCTTTGGTGGTTCAGCGATGTTTGCATTTCCAAAAATTTTCGGAGGCAAACAGGTCCTCGCAGTGAAAGGCTCCCAAGTGGGGGTCATGCATCGTCAAATCATTGAAGAACTTCTCTCGGGAGCTCCTCGCTTGAAGGAATCCTGGCAACAAGTCGCTGCCAGCGAAGTGCCGACCTTGGATGATCTCGTCCAGATGGGGACCATTGATCGCGTGATCGAACGTGA
>JBKCXY010000071.1:0-8582 GCA_046315835.1 Pseudobdellovibrionaceae bacterium
TCTCAAATCTATAGGACACTCACTTTATCGGACAATCCAGGCTTTGGTCGAGATGCTACCATTGGGGTTGATTTGGGCGCAGGTCTTGAAATTCCTATGTGGCGCAGAAAAGCCTATTTTGGAATTCAGGGAACTTACCGCTATTTTAGTTTTAAAGATGAGAATAGCTTTCTGCTGGGTAAGGATGGAGCCCCCACTACAGTCAAGCCTCAAGGAGATTCTTTCGATATTCTGGCGATTCTTGGATTAAATTTTTAACCTTTTTGAAAGGTTGTGTTTCTCAAGGATGATACTGAAACAAACTCAGTCAAGGAGGACGAGTGAAGTTACTGTTATCTGTCATCATGATCCTATTAGTCAGCTGCGGCCAATCCCCTGACGACGGCGCTCCCGAGGGCTCAGATCCTCGCACCGATCGAAGAGATCTTGAGACAAAAGTCATTTATGGAAGCGACGACCGCAAAGACCTCTACCAAGTGAACGAAAATCTTTGGAAAAACAAAGCTCGAAGCACAGTGGCTCTGATTAAAAACTCAGACCTTCGCTCACGAGGGAACCTCTTTGATGTCTCTGCAGATTCGTACGGCTCTCAGCAAAACCTCTGCAGAACAGAGCCTTTCTATGATCAACCTGCAGGAGCCTTTTGCTCAGGATCGCTGGTTGCACCCAATATCATCATGACCGCCGGCCACTGTCTTCGCTCAGCTTCCGATTGTGGATCCACTTCGTTTGTTTTTGATTACGCGGTCTTAGCTTCAGGTCAGTATCCCAATTCTGTGAGCTCTGCTCAAGTTTACCGCTGCAAAAGAATTCTCGTCAGCCAAGTGCTGAACTCTGGCTATGACTATGCTCTTGTTGAGATCGACAGATCAGTGAGTGATCGCTCCCCCCTCAATCTCTCTCCAAAAGCTGTCCTGTCTCAAGGAGAACCTCTGACGGTGATTGGCCACCCTTCAGGGCTTCCCACGAAAGTCGCTTCCGGAGGACGAGTCCGCAAAGTCACGGGCACTCATTATGTGACAGACCTTGATACCTATGGTGGAAACTCAGGCTCCGCCGTCTTTGACAGCCAAAACGGGGAAGTCATCGGAATCCTCGTTCGCGGAGAGAATGATTTCCTGAATCAAGGAAACTGCACGGTCTCAAACCGCTGTGCTCAAGAAAGCTGCCGCGGGGAAGATGTCACACGAATCGATGTGGTTAAAAGGGAGCTCGCACAGTGGATCACGCCCTCTCCATCCACAACTTCCACCACAGTTCCTCAGCAACCCTTTCCATCTCGAGAATTTGTCAGCAACTCAAGACTCGCTATTCCTGACAATCAACTTCAAGGCGTGACTTCATCTCTCAATGTCAGCGAGGCTTCACAAGGAAGAAGAGTTCTTGTTGCCGTTGATATCTCCCACTCTTACATAGGAGATCTTCGAATCGAGCTCATCTCTCCCGATCAACAGGTTTACCGCCTGAGGACAAATCAAGGGGGACGCACTCGAGACCTCCGAGGTGTTTTTGGAGAATCTCTCACTTCCGAGTCAGATCTTTCTTCTCTATCTCAGGCTCCCGCAGGAATCTATCGCCTGAGGATCATTGATAGTCTTGCTCGAGACACAGGATCGCTTCTGAGCTGGAAACTGATTTTGAAGCCCTAAACAAAAATTCCCAAGAACTGCAGTGCCAGCGCGAGCAAAATGAGCGCTGGCACAAGATACCTCAAGATCCATGTCCAATGATCAAAGAGCGCCACCGACTCAATACGATGATTATCCACAAAAAGACTGCGCTTTTCTGATAGACTCAACCCGTAGCTGAGCGCCACCGAGACCAAAAGAGCTAAAACTGGCAGCAGGAGATTGATCAGAAAAGAATCCAAGATCTCAAGAAGACTCATCCCGTGAACGCGAATTCCCTTAAAAACAGACGAAGAAAGAGCTGGGACTGACGAAGCCAGGAACAACAAAAGTCCTGCAATCCAGGTCGTTTGAGTACGACTCCATTTAAACTTTTCTCGAAGATTTGAAACCACCATTTCAAAAAGCCCAATGGTTGCCCCCAAAGTCGCCAGATACAGACAAATAAAAAACAACAGCCCAAAAGCCTCGCCCCCCGAAAGCTCCAACAAAAATCGAGGCAAGGCCTCAAACAGGAGCCCAGGATCTGTCAGGGGAATATTGCTGGCACTGAGAACAATGGGGAACAACAAAAGGCCCGCAAAAATAGAAACAAAAGTATCCACCAAAGTGACTCGAAATCCCGCCGTGGGGATATGCTCCTGCTCGCGCATATAAGAGCCAAAAGTCACCATGGTCCCAAGTCCCACACTCAAGGTGAAACACACATGACCAATCGCACTTAGCAAGGAGGCCAGATTGAGCTTGGAAAAATCGGGATAAAGAAGAAATCTCAAAGCCTCGATTCCCGAGGGTAAAGAAATCGATTTGTACATTAAAATCACAAGCAGCACTCCGAAGGCAGGCATCATATAGCCCACCCATTTCTCGAGACCTTCCTGAACCCCCTTGAGCACGATGACCATCACCAGTAAAAGATGAACACTCGCAAGCCCAATCTGCAGCCACCCATTATTCATCAATTCACTCAAACGGGCACTGGTGGTTGCAGGAGCCGCCTCGAGAAAAGACATCAAAAACTGAATCACAAAGTGCAAGACCCATCCACTGATCACCGCATAATAGGAAAGAATCGCCATGGACAGAAGAACAGCGAACGAGCCCACAAAGCGGAAGAACGGAGGTCTTAACCCCAGAGCCTCCCTTTCACTTTTTTGATGAGGATTCTCTGCGAGAGCTTCCATCCCCGCCATAATGGACTTGCCTGTCTTGCGACCAAGAATCAACTCTCCAATCAACAGGGGAAGACCGACGAGGAGGGCACACATCACATAAAGGAGAACAAATGCGCCTCCCCCATTTTCACCGACCACAACTGGGAATCGCCACAGGTTTCCTAAGCCACAGGCTGAGCCAATGGCCACTAAGTAGAAACCTAAACGAGTGCTCCAGACATTCTTTTTATTCATTACTCTTTTTCGATTTCATCACGAAGATTCGAATGGGAATCCCAGCCAAATCAAATTGATCCTTCATATTCTTGATCAAAAAACGCCGATAGGAGTTATCCACCCCATCAGGATGATTCGCAAAAGCAATAAATGCGGGAGGCTGCTGAAAGGTCTGCGTGAGGTAATAAAACTTCACATTGTTGTTTCCCCAAACGGGCGCAGGTGCTTTACGAATGGTATCAAAGAAAAAGTCATTCAGTTCGCTGGTCGAAATGCGTGTCGTCATTCGTGTCGCCATCCACTCAATCTTCTCTAGCAAATCGTCAAGACCATGTCCCGTCTTTGCACTCGTAAACACGACTTGAACATCATTGAAAAAATGAAAAACTCTCTCAATCTGTTCCTTAAATGTTTTTTTGAACTCAGGAATTTCCACTTTTCCAATATCTGATTTGTTCGCCACAAGAATCACTGCTTTATGATCTTCCAGAATGGCTTGCATGATCTTTGCGTCCTGAACACTGGGTCCTTGAGTTGAATCCACCACCAACAAGATCAGATTGGCCCGACGAATCGCCTCTTGAGATTTAAAAGCAGAAATAATCTCAAGATCTTCATCACGCGATGAGGACCTTCGAAGACCCGCGGTATCGACCAAAGTGTACTGATTGCCATTAAACTGAAAAGGCGTATCCACAGCATCAATCGTTGTGCCCGCAATATCAGACACAATCATTCTTGGACTTCCCAAAAGAGCATTCACCAGAGATGATTTCCCAACATTGGGCTTTCCTACGATTGCGATCTTCATCCCCGGGTGAACTTCCTGAGTTTTCTCCGGCAATACTTTATGGACCCATTCGAGGATGTCAGAAACGCCCCGACGAGTCTCAAAACTTGTGGCAACTAAGTCGACGCCCAATTCATAAAAATCACTTTTAAGAGTTTCTTCGTCATGACCACGATCAATTTTATTCAAAATCACAAGGAAGGGTTTCTTCGATATCTGTGCAATTTTTAGAATTTCTCGGTCTTCGGGAACAAGTCCTGCTCGCCCATCCATGACCACCAAGAGAAGATCCACCGTTTCCAAGAAAGATAACACTTGCTCGCGAATCAGAACGCTGAAGGTATCATGGGCTTCTGTGATCCCCCCTGTATCAATCAGATCAAAGTGCTTTCCCCAAATTTCACAAGGGTGAATCATAATGTCCCTGGTGACACCGGGTTGATTCTTCACCACGGCTTTTCGCGTGCCCGTGAGGATATTAAACAGCGTGGACTTCCCCACATTAGGACGACCAATAATAGCCACTTTCATGACGGACTCGGGCCCACTCACATCATTCCACGACATAACCTAAATCCTTCATTAAAATTTTGTTTTCTGACCAATTCTCTTTAACAACAACTTCAAGTTTTAATACGATGGACTCATCCATCAGAGCTTCAATTTCCTGTCGGGATTTCATGCCAATCTTTTTGATCACTTGCCCACCTTTACCGACGACGATCGGTTTGTGAGAATCTTTAGCCACAATCAAGTCCATGTAGATTTCAGGCTTTTTGCCTTTTTTCTCTTCGAACTTTCGTAGTGATACGGCCAAATTGAAAGGAACTTCCTTCTCAAGAATCTCTAGGCACTTTTCACGCACCACTTCCACCGCGAGTTCTCGCACTGTGTGCGGCGTAAAAAGCTCAAGATCATACAGAGGCTTTTCACTTTCAGGAAGCAAAGCAGCCAAAGCTTTGCAGATCTCTGCTTTCCCTTCCTCTTTCCAGTCTGTTGAGAAGTCCAAAATTTGAACCAGGCCTTTTTTCCCACGAGCAAGCTCTTGAATACTCTTTTTTCGACTAAAGTATTTAACCAAATCAACTTTTGAAATCACCAAAACCCAAGGTTTTCTGGATTCTTCACAAAGTCTCAGAATCTCTTCAGCTTGTTCCCGGGTTTCAGTGTCTAGGGAGATCACCGCTAAAAGGGCATCTGAGTCCTGAATCACACTCAGCGCTTCTTGCTCGAGAAATCGATTGAGTCCTTTTTGATTCTTCAAAACTCCAGGCGCATCCACAAAAACAATTTGGTAGTCTTGATCTGATTTGATCCCTAAGACTCGACGTCTCGTCGTCTGTGGTTTGGGGGTCACAATGGAAACTCGACTTTCAATCAAATGATTCATCAAGCTGCTTTTCCCTGCATTTGGAAGACCTATGATGCCTACAAATCCTGCTCTCATGCTGGCTCACCTTTTTCTGATTTTAAAATCGCACTTAATGCAAATCGTGCAGAAGCTTGCTCAGCTTGCTTTTTTGATTTTCCAATCCCTCGCCCCGCTTCGACATCTTTCAGATACACGGCCACCTCAAAGGTTCGGTCATGCGCAGGCCCTATCTCTGAAATCAACTTATAGATTGGAGCTGTTTTGACTTTACTTTGGGACCACTCTTGAAGCTGAGTTTTAAAATCTTGATCGAAATCGGGCATGGAAATCACTTTATGCACAAGCTCAGAAAAATGCAGCCTCACGAGACTTCGAACAGAGTCAAATCCTTGATCTAAGAAATAGGCCCCAAGTAAAGCCTCATAAGCACTGGCGAGCAAGCGTGGCTTTGTGGTTGCTCCGGTGAGCTGTTCACCTTTACCCAAGCGCAAATGAGGTTCAAGCTTGAGCTTTTGAAAAAGAGAAGAGAGGGTTGCTTCATTCACGAGGTTGGCTCTTTTCTTTGACAGAGTTCCTTCATTTTCCTCGGGAAAAACCTCCATGAGATATTCGCTAAGAACTAAATCCAAGACAGCATCACCAAGAAATTCAAGTCTCTCATTAAATCCTTTGGAGGTGCCTGCATTTTCGAAATGAAAGCTTTTATGCGTCATTGACTGCAGAAAAAGATCTTCATTTTTAAATTTTATCAAACTGTTCATTTCAGACATGGAGCCTACCTTGCAAAACTCCATCCATTCGTTGATCATTCATGAAGAAAGATTCTATTTTAACAGCGACTTCCTGATTGGCTGTCAAAGACTCTATCTCCTCGTGGTTTGCGAAAGCAATGGGCCAAAAGTCACGAGATAGCGCTTGTGCCCCTTTCGACTGTTTCTTTAGCACAAGGGCTTTCTTCACCTGCCCCACCTGAGCCAGACCTTCCGCTTGATATCTCTGAAGACTTAAGGATCGCAATTGACCTGCTCGCTCCAGGCGCACTTCTCGGCGAACAGTTTCAGACATTACAGCAGCCTTGGTCCCTTGTCGTTCACTGTAAGGAAACACATGGATTCGACTCCACGGAGAATCCATCAGAGTTCTATAAGTGTCTTCAAAATCTTCGTCGGTTTCGGTCGGAAACCCCACAATGACATCCATTCCCACAAACGCAGAAGGGACTTTCTCTCTAATCCGCTGAAGACTCTCTTTCACTTCTTTTTGACCGTATTTTCTTTTCATGTCCTTAAGAACTCTGTCGTTAGCACTTTGAATCGACATATGAAAATGAGCACACATTCGCGGATCTTGATAAAGATCCAAAAGACGATCACTCACCTCAATGGGCTCCAAGGAGCTCAAACGAAATCGAGACATCGTGGTCTTCGCCAAAAGGGCTTCCACAAGGTCCTCAAGACTTCGACCCTGATCTTCATAATCTCCAATGTGAACACCTGTGAGGACCACCTCTTGAACGCCCCGGAGGCTCAACTCATTCACTCGGGCTGCTAAGTCTTTAATGGAAATTGAACGGCTTTTACCTCGAGCATAGGGAATAATACAGTAGGAGCAAAACTGATTACAGCCATCTTGAATCTTAAGGAAGGATCTCGTGTGAGAGGATTCCTCACCGCCTCCAAACTCAAGATCTTCTTTTCGAAAGATATTACTCTTAAAAACTTTGCCAGAAAGAGTTCCTTTATAGTGCTGATCGATGATTTGCGGCAAAAATCCTTTATGGCTATTGGCAACGATCAGATCGACCCCTGGCAAACTCTCAAAGGAACCTGTATCCACTTGGGCCGCACAGCCCGTCACAATCACAAGAGCTAATGGATCTTGTGATTTAATTTTCCTCACTAACTTCACAGCTTCTTTTGTGGCCTCACCTGTGACAGCACAGGTATTGAGAACATGAATGCCGGCTTCTTTCGAAACGCCATACCCATTCTTTTCCAAGTTCCTTTGAATAAGCCCTGAATCATAGGTGTTTACCTTGCACCCAAAAGTGTGAAGCTGGTACTTCATAGCGTAATCCACCCTCCACCCAAAAGTTGCTTTCCTCGGTACAGCACCGCGGCCTGACCAGGGGTCACGGCCCTTTGTGGTTCAAGAAACTGAAACTTAAAACCCTTTTCCGTTCGCAGGACTTTGGCTTGGGAAGCTTTGTGAGCATAACGAATCTTCACATTCAAAATTTCACCGTCTTGGATGTCATGAATCAAGTGAGGGTCCACTGCCTCGACTTCATTTCTGAAAAGATGTTCTTCATCTCCGACCCAAACTGTATTGGTCTCAGCATCAATTTTTAAAACGTAAAGTTTTTCATGATGAGTCAGTCCAATGCCCTTACTTTGGCCATAGGTGAACTGGTGGATCCCCCGATGCTCCCCCATCACTTCGCCGGAAGGGTAGCGCTGAATCAGGCCTGCCTTCTGAGCGAGAATTTTTGCATCGACTTGAGATTCAATAAAATTCTGATAGCCCATGTTTCCCACAAAACAGATCCCGGTTGAATCCTTTTTCTTGGCGACGACTAAGCCTTTTTCTTCAGCAATCTTTCGCACCTCAGGCTTGGTCATAGCCCCCACTGGGAAAATCAGATGTTTCAACACTTGAGGTTCAATCGTGAACAGAAAATATGTCTGATCTTTCCAGTCATCTGTGGATGTGTGAATGCTTGGTTCTCCCTCAAGGCCCGGTAAAATTTGAGCATAGTGACCCGTGGCTAAATAATCACATTCAAGTTCTTTCATTTTTCGAATCAAATGATCAAACTTCAGATAGGTATTGCAGTTCACACAAGGCAGAGGCGTTTGCCCCTGAAGATAAGCTTTCAAAAAAGGATCGATCACTTGAGCTTTGAATTTGGCTTCACAATTGAGGACATAAAAAGGAATTCCTAATTTATCGGCAACACTTCTTGCATCATCCACATCTAAACTCGAACAGCAAGTTCCATTACCCTCATCGATTTCACATTGAGAATAATCCCAGACCTGCATCGTCGCACCGATGACTTCATAGCCTTGATCGACCAACAATGCCGCAGCCACGGAAGAATCAACTCCTCCAGACATGGCCACCAAAACTCGACCTCGAGATGTTTTCTTATCCATGAGTGATCCCCACTTCTTCCCTGGCTAAATTCCTTAATCTCCCAACGACCTGCTTGAGGGCTTCTAAAAATTGGTCCATTTGCTCAGCCGTCGTGGACCAACCCAACGAAACGCGAAGACTGTTTTGCGCTTCCCCCGCAGTGAGGCCCATGGCGAGTAACACTGGACTGGGTTCAGGATTTCCACTAGAGCATGCAGCCCCTGTGCTCACGGCGAAGCCCTTGATATCCAAAGACATGAGAA